>CALCRD010000195.1 GCA_937894355.1 uncultured Bacillus sp. | reverse complement strand
TCCGGTTCTGTGAGGGCTTGGGGTCGTGAGACCCCGGCTACTCGATTCTTGCTTCATTTTTAATAGAAAATATAAAATTTTAAACTGAGAATAGTGTCTAGCTCAAAGAACTTTCTCAACTAGTTGAAAAAAAGATGCTGATTCCTTCATTTGGGATCATAAGGATCCGCGCCGTTCTTATCGATTGGGTGATGGGATTAAGATAAGCACCCAATCAAAATAATAGGCGTAGAAATTCCGCTTAATTGGTGAATATCATCAAATATAGGCTTAAATAGACGGAGAATTTCCGCTTATTGAATCGAAAAACGTGAAAATGGAGGGTTTTTCTTTGCGTAGTCGGAAAAACTCCGCTTACTAACCTCCGAAATGAGCTCTATTCTACAAATAAACGGAAAAACTCCGCTTCGTATTTTACTTCTGCTGATCGTGTCGTAAGTTGACCAAGGCGCTTTCTCTTTCCTTAGGACAAATTTTTTAACAGATTTAAGTTAACCAACCCTTTGTTTATAAAATATTATATAATAAAAATAATTTCCGACTGTCAAAATGAAGGTTTTAAATATAAAAATCTACTAAAGGTGGAATCAACATGAACTCTAACAATGATGAAAAAATGCGAGATCAAACATTGGATAGTAAAGAAGAGCTTGAAAAAATGTGGGATATTAAAGCCCATCGTTTTAACAAAAATCAATATCGGCAAAACCAAAGGCTTGCTCAAAAGGTAAAGGAGCATTTGCATCAAAAACGGCGATTAACGAACCATGAAGTACTCGATGTTGGCGGGGGCACTGGTGTTTATGCGATTCCTTTTGCCTCAATTGCTAAAAATGTAACAATAACAGATCTATCGACCAACATGTTGACGTATGCAAAAGAAAACGCTGACAAGGAAAGCTGCAGGAATCTTCAGTATGTAAAGCTTGACTGGGACAACGCCAATCCTAAGGAGCTTAAATGGGAGAATCGTTTTGATTTGGTCTTTGCATCAATGTGTCCAGCGATAAAAAGCAACGAAAGCATTGAAAAAATGATAGCCGCCTCCAAAAACTGGTGCTGTGTTAATCGAATCATTGAGACGAAAGACCATGTAACGGAAAAATTAACAACTATATTGGGTCCAACAAACGCCTATGACCCTCAGAATGATCGAAAACTAACACAGACTATTTTTAATTATTTGTGGGAAAAAGGATATGAACCGGAATTAGATTATATAGAAGAAAAGACTGAAAAGTCATATACAATTGATGAGGCTGTAGGACATTACGGTAAAAGCTATGCAGGCTTGGCGAAGGCACAGAATGTGGATTTAAGAGATGTCATCTCTAGTTTGGGTGAAAATAATCATGTGAGGGTACTTAGTCACCAAAAACTTGCACTATTATCCTGGCGGGTGTAGAAAACATTTAGGGGGCATGGTTAACCAATTACATAACGGACAAAATATTCTTTGTAAGTTATAGAAATGAACAATGTGACTTGATACACCAGTAAAGCTCTGTAATTGCATAGGTAAAGAAAAGCTCAGAGTCATATAAACTCTGAGCTTTTCTTTTGGAGATAACATATTCTAATCAACTATTAAATATTTATAAATGAATGACTAAAAATTATCCATAATAATCAATTAATAAATAGGGGGGAGAAGACGTGCAAAATCATCAGCCTTTGCCTGGTCATGTTAGCCGAGATCAGTTTAGTCAGATGTTAGTTCCGCCTGAATCGTTTGCTGCCAAACCTGAGTCGCTAACTGAACAGCTGTTTGTTAATCGGTCGATAACAGAAAATAGATTTTGCTAAGGATTATGAAGGAGCATGCATTATTCCTTGGTGAAGGCTTTAATCGAAATGATCAACAATTAATACAGCAAACAGACCGGTTTCATGCCTTTTTTGAACAGCAGGAAAAAAAGGCCTATCAAGTGCCCAATAATGTAGCAATGGTCAGAAAGTTGAATGAGGAAAGCATTGAATTGGTTTATGGCTTTAGAAATTTTAAACGTAATTTACTCATCTTAATTGTAAATTGTAAAGTAAGTGGGTTCAATTTTCCATTGCTTGTTGACCATATTGCCCGTGAAGCCGAATATTTTATGAGGACATTGAAAATTCAATGAAGGAATTTTAGACCCGATCCAGGATGCAATCATTAATGAAAATGTTTTTTGGCTTCGAATTATGATGGAACATTCTCGATTCATTTCTGCGTTACTCGACCAGTCGGAACGGAATCTCGTCAATACAGCGAGAAAATTTGGAGATGATTTTGAAGTTCTTTTAAACCAAGCAAGAGATGTTGAATCGATGTTAACACATAAAAAGCCAACCTATCCAATTATCGGCAAGCTGAATAAGGATAGTGAAAATGCGGCTACGGAGATTCGAAACTTTAAGAAAACAGGGTTAGAGCTTATTAAGTCATGCCAAATTCGGAATGTAATTAATCCGTTATTAGCTGACCATGTTGTTCGAGAGGCCGAGCACTTCCTGTATATGATTCATATTTTAGAAGAAAGATTTAATAAGAAAAAGGCTGAAGGGCAATCCACTTAAAAAATGTTAATAAAATTTTAAAGGGGGAGAATATGGCTAGTATTGGAAAAGATGATTTTGTTAAGGGGTTTGTCCCAACCCACAATCACGGTTCTATTGATTATACTTCCATTGGGGGTGGGCATGTACACCAGTGTTTAGATGTTTCTTCTCCGCCTATCCAAGCTCCGGATAACCAGCATATACATCATATTGAGGGCTATGTTTTATTCGAGGATGGCCATACCCACTTTTATAGAGCGAATTCTGGCCCCGCAATCCCAGTTGGAAATGGAATGCACGTCCATTATTACGACTTCTATACAACAGAAGATGATGGACATCGGCACCGTTTACTAGGTGTAGACCAGCCAGCTCCAGGGAATCAATAAAAAATACTAGAGCGATACTTTCTTATGGAATATTATGTTAGAGGGATTGGGAAAAGGCGCTAAATATGTAAAGGGGTAACATAAAGAGGGTAGGAGAATTTACTTTATATGTATTAAGATGCTTTGTTTCACAAAGTTGGAAATATAAACAATTCCCTTAGAGATCAATAAGGGAATCGTTGGAGATGAATGATTCCTAAAAAGCGTGTTAAAAGCTATATAGGGAATCGTTGGGGTTGAACGATTCCCTTGATGCCCGATTGAAGCCATAGTGGGGAATCATAGGAGCCCAACGATTCCCCAGAATGTAGACAGGGGAATCGTAGCAGCATCCGAAACCTAAAAGTTGGCAAAAAGTTGGCTATTAACTGCCAAATTTTACAACCCAATAGGCAAAATGGAATATTAATGATATAAAATCTTTTTTTCTTCATCGCTTTTCCCTTTGCTAACTCATCGATTAGCTTATCCAAATAGCGAATTTCCGGCATCGTTGGTTCAAAGAAAAAAGAGATTAGTGAATTTGGTAAGTTTGTGTGGATTGAAGATCCTGAAGGGCGGCTGGTCGAGCTTTGGGAGAAATAACGAGTTGTAACATAAAGTTTTTTTTACTGTATGGTGATCATTATTCAATAATAGGGCAGGTAATTGAGAAAAGAAACAAGCCTATTGTCTCAATTTCCATGGTGAGAATTAGGCTTTTTACAATTGAATAGTTTACATTTTTGAGCATTTCTTTATAATGAAGAATGCTTTTTTTATGTTAAGCCTTTATTAAAACTAATTATTGGTTATCAATAAAAATACTACTAAAATAAATAAAAATTTATTGAAAAACAATAAACTGTGTGTTAACTTTCAAAATGACACTATATTAGTAAGATGCTTTTTATATAACAAATGTCGACCCTGTTTTTAAAAAAATAGCTGCTATTCTTATTGGAACTCCAGTTCTTGCTTTGTATCAGTTTTTAAAACTATTAACCTATATTGACCAGAATGAGGAATTCTCGCAAGTTTAGCATTGTTAATAAAAGGAAGAAACGTCCGAATCTATCATTAACGGAGGTCCAGTATGAGTAATGAACCAATTATCAGCTTAAGAAATGTGACCAAAAAAATTGGCCGAACCACCATCATCAACGATCTTTCATTTGATGTGCCACAAGGAGAAATTTTCGGCTTCCTTGGTCCAAATGGTGCAGGTAAAACAACCACAATCCGCATGATCGTCGGACTGATGTCGATAACCAAGGGTCAGATACTGATTAAGGGGAAAAATATCAAAACCGAATTCGAGCAGGCGATTCGCCACGTAGGTGCCATCGTAGAAAGTCCAGAAATGTACAAGTATCTGAGTGGCTACCATAACCTCGTTCACTACGCCCGCATGGTGCCGGGGGTGACCAAGGAACGGATTGACGAAGTTGTGTCGCTAGTAAAGCTAGAAAACCGCATTCATGACAAAGTCAAAAAGTACTCGCTCGGCATGCGCCAGCGTCTCGGAGTCGCCCAAGCATTGCTGCATCGGCCATCTTTGCTGATTCTCGACGAACCGACGAACGGTCTTGATCCAGTAGGGATTCGCGAGCTGCGCGATTATTTGCGGCATTTGGCCCGGACGGAAGGAATCACCGTTGTCGTCTCAAGCCATTTGTTGTCCGAGATGGAGCTCATGTGCGACCGGGTCGCCATCCTCCAAAGTGGCAAGCTGGTCAATGTGATGCCAATTCAGCATTTTACCCAGGGGAATGATCAAATTCAAACGTATCTAATCCAAGCACAGCCACTGGAACAGGCGTTGATGACCATTAAGCAGATGGAAGGCATCCAAGATGTCAAACTGACGCAGGACGGGCTCGTCGAAGTCACAACCGAGCGGGAACACATCCCGGACATTCTAGAAAGGCTGATGCAGAACCATATTCGTATCTATGGAGTTCAGCAGGTTGTCCAATCTTTGGAAGAACGATTCTTGGAAATAACGGAGGGTGGACAAATTGGTTAATCTAGTTCTCAATGAAAATATGAAAATATACCGTCGGATGCGAACGTGGATATTGGTTGGACTTATGGTAGCTTTTGTCCTTTTTGTTAACTTTCTTGAATGGCATTCGGATGGGAAAAAGGTCCAAGATGAAGGCTGGCGAGCAAAACTTCAACAGGATAATCAGCAATGGAGCCAAATTCTAAAGCAGCCCGAACTTGGTAAAGACGACCGAAGATTCTACCAGCAACGAATTGCTCTTAACGAATATCATTTGGAGCAGAATATTCGCTCGACGGAGGGCACGATGTGGGATGGTGTGAACGGTTCCGCCAGTATGATAATAGTGATTACCATCTTCACCATCATCATTGCAGGAGACAGTCTGGCAGGCGAATTTTCGTCCGGCACAATCAAGCTGCTACTTATCCGGCCAGCTAGCCGATTCAAGATCCTCGTCTCCAAGTATATCTCTTTCCTATTGTTTAGCATGCTGTTGTTACTCATTTTGTTTGTGATTTCCATCGCAGTCAATGGAATCTTATACGGTTTTGGATACATGGATCTACCGTTAATCAGCATGAATGCGGAAGGACAAATCATCGAAAGGAATATGGTCCTCAATCTGTGGAAAACGTATATGCTAGGCGGTGTATCCACGGTCATGTACGTAACCATGGCCTTTATGATCTCGTCCGCATTCCGAAGCAGTGCGATGGCTATCGGGTTTTCCATCGGCGCCTTGTTTGCAGGTAATATTGTTATGGAGGCACTGCAGCGGTTCGATTGGAGCAAGTACCTGTTGTTTGCCAACACCGATCTCACCCAACACCTGACCGGACGTCCTTTCCAAGAGGGAATGACATTATCCTTTTCCATCGGAGTGCTCGCTGTCTATTTCATCGTGTTCAATCTAATATCCTGGCTCCTTTTTACACGTAGAGACGTGGCGTCCTAAACTAGGGGACAGAGATGCTATAAACATCTTTCAACATTTTGATCATGGGTGTGATTTTTCCACCTGGCCTGTGCTGAATGCTAAGAAAACTCATTTGCAATTTACTATTGCAAATGAGTTTTTTACTACGATTGGTAGTTTTGTGTTTTTCACCCTTACTGTCATAGGTGACCCATTCACCAACTGGCTCACCAATGACAAAATATCTAGAACGCTTTATTGTACCATCAGGAAGATACCATTCCCAATAGCCGTCTGGATTACCATCAATCATTTTTCCATTTGACCAAATTGTTTGACCGTTTGCATGGTACTTAATCGTGTAGCCATCAATCAAATCTAGTTTCTTTTCCTTGACACCGTTTGGGTGTATCAAGTCACAGTTTTTATTTTCCACGACTTACCTCCGATAATCAATTTTTTCATAATATCCCACTTCTATAATAATGATAAACTCTTGCAAAATAATGTTCACTTTCCTGTTATTTAGTGGTGATAATAATATTGCCGCCATAATTTAGACCGTTTTTTTGGCGAATATTTCATTCGGGGCAAGGGTTTAAACAAATTTATACATAAGAATGTCATCTACATATAAGTCCTCACTAAACTTTACCTCTTAATTTTACGTCCTCTTCAACAAATCCCATACTTTTGTACAATTCGATAGCCCGCTGGTTTGTAGATAAGACACCTAAACTTACTTTCTCAATTAAGGGGTTCAGTTCCGCCCAATTTAAGAGTTCTTTTATGAAACTTCATTTCATCACCCCGAATTTCTCTGTATTTACCCTTGGTTGGAAAAGAAAGAGTACATTTCTATTGGGCTTTTTCTAATTGTCTAAAATGATGTGGAAATTTTTGCCTAAAAAATGGAAAAATATTGATTGAATCCATAATGCAAATAGTGTAAAATTACACCAAACGATGAATAATAACACTGTTGTGAAAAATAGGTATGTTATGGAAGGATGATAGAAACAAAGGCCAAATTATGAACTTGTTCTAAGGGAAATCAGACTTACACGGTTAGGAAGAGGAGGTAAAACAAAGAAATAATTTTGGGAATTCTTTTATTAAAGTTCCATGTTTAAACAATAAAATTGGTATTTTTGGAGTGATATTGGATGATGAAGAAATTAATAGTTGGAGCTCTTTTATTAACAGTCCTCATTTTTATTTTTCTTAATGTTTTTCATTATTTTAGTAGCACCATGCATTCAGAACAATTAGCTGACCTAGAAGGAACGATTTATTATTCGAAAAGAGTCGATGGGGTAATTACTCTATTTAAATCCGATGCTACACTAAAAAATGAAACATTGATTTATAGCCATAAAGGAAAAGGGAAGGATAGCTTTGGTAGCTATAATGATAATATTGTTGATTTCTATTATGACAATACCAGTCAAACGATCTTTTTCACTGCTATGAATGATGGAGATTGGAGTTTGTTTTCCCTAAAAGATGGCGAAAAAACACCGATTTTTATTCGGAAAGAAGACATGATGACAAAAACAGATTATATACAGAATGAAAATAATAATCGTACTGCTATTTCAAAAAAGGGTTCTCTCTATCTGTCAGAAAACGGGAAGGAAAAAACGATTAAAAAATTCCATGGTATTTACGATGAGAAATTTACAGGATATGGTCCGATTGGATTTTCACCAGATGGGAATATTTAGTTTTTCATTCGATGGAACATTTAACACCCACTGGAACTCTATTAGAAAGTTTAGTTAACAATTCGTTTGGTCATACTTATATAATGGATTTATCTACAAAGGAAAGTACAAGGTTCATAGATGCTAATAATATCCAATGGATAATCGAATAACTGGAGGTGTATTTGTGATTAATCGAACGGAGGAAGAGGAAAGACAGCATCTTGAGGTAGTATTGACCAAACTTAACAAGGAATTTGAAACTTTAAATGATAAAATTTAAACAATAAACAGAGAAGTAATTGAAGCAAAAAAGTACATTTAGATTGCCTGTACAAGAGCCATGCATCAATTGAATTTGACATATTCTCAAGAGATCACACCATTTTTGAAACGTGGGGACGGGTATTTGTAACCTAATTGGATTATTCACAGGGACGCCTAGAAAAATCTTGTTTCACGGAGCTGTTTCTTTTAGGCGGAGATGGATTTAGAAACAAAAGGAATGAAGAGGGTGTCTAATCAGGGGTTGATTAGTAAACGAAGTTGGGTTCGAGGGGAAATAGAATGGATTTAAGGGCTCCCTTTGATGGAACAAACGACTCACACATACTTACTTATACATTTTATTTTCTAAAACAATCACATTTTCATTCAACGAATTTCTACCAACCTCTTTGGTGTTTTCAACCAATCGGTAAATATTATCACAGCATTGTTTAGCTCCTCTTACTAATAACGGCACACCGATAAAGTCAATTTTCAATCCTCTTGAGAAAAATCCCCCCATTGACATAACAATTGGGACAGTAGGTGATGTATTAGATAGAATGATCTTTTCATCAAAATGAAATTTTCCTTTTAGGAGAATAATCAAATCTTTTAATGCTGGAACAACAAGTTTGTTCCTTTTGCGCCCAATCGTATAAACTGAGTTGCCTTCATCATCTGTCCCGTGAAAAATAATCTTCCCAAAATCCTTGTTTGTTAGTTTATTGAAAAACTGTACATTTAGTATTTCTTCCGTGGTTAGTTTTTGTTCCGATTGAGGTAGTTGCTTTAAATGATAGGCTGCAGCTAATGACGTGGTATGTGTCCCGCCATAATCGTTATAAATATAAATCACAGAAATCATCCTTTACCATTAATCTTTATTTTATTATGGACATTTATGCCAAGTTCGATTCAAACTAAGGCAAACAGAACGAAATATTTCCGCTTTCAATTTACTGCTTTTGGAAAAAATAAGTTTCTCCAGCTAGAGGAAAAAATTGCTAATAAATTATGAAGAATTCATTACAAATCCAGAAGCTTTTTTGTTGTTTATAGTATTTTCGACTTGGGATAATTGTTTGCTAAAGCGATTCTGTTGGCGGGACTGGGAAAAGACGCTAAATATGTAAAAGGGTAACATAAAGAGGGTAGGGGAATTTACTTTAAATGGATTAAGATGCTTTGTTTCACAAAGTTGGAAATATAAACAATTCCCTTTGAGATCAATAAGGGAACCATTGGAGCTGAATGATTCCTAAGAAGCGAGTTAAAATCTATTTAGGGAATCGTTGGGGTTGAACGATTCCCTTGATGCCCGATTGTAGCCATATTGGGGAATCGTAGGGGTCCAACGATTCCCAAGAATGTAGACAGGGGAATCGTAACAGCATCCGAAAG
>CALCRD010000194.1 GCA_937894355.1 uncultured Bacillus sp. | reverse complement strand
TTCCTTGGGTTAGTTTTTTTATTTAGCCGTATATTTTCTTGTTGCACTTGTTGGTTTTACTTTCACTATTTTTCATTCATAAATGTTCAATAATCGGACCGATTCAGAAGCATGAATAGTGCTCTTTCTTTATGTTTAGGGTCAGATTCTTAAACATCCCTTTAAAGGGAAATTAGAAATTCATGTTGAATTATAAAAGAGATTGTGAAGGTTTCTATTTATCGGATGCAGTTTAGGGAAAGAAGAATTAGTGTATATTCAATCTTGTTTCAGTCATTGTACAAATCATATTAACAGGTGTAATTATAATTATTGGATGTTATTCAGTTGATAGGGGCAATAAGTGAAAAATGGGTACTTATAAATGCTATGAAAATACAAAGGTTTATAGAGGTGCTGATATGAACAATAGGTATGAGAGAAAAGTAATTTGTTTAAAGGATTATAAAAGTGCAAAGCAAATTGGAGAACTTCGAAAGTATCCTGATGTTTACGAGTATTGCTTAATTCCAAATTATGAAGACAAGTTTTCAGAATCTCATACTGAAAGCATTCAGATGGGGGATTGTTTTGCTAATTTGATTAAAAGTGGAGATCATTATGTCTTAATTTCAATTATCTTTAATGAGGAATGGAATGTTCAGGAAATTGGTGAATGGATAGAAAATTATGAAATAATCATTCACAAACCTACATCGTCACTAATAGAAATTCAAAAAATTAGCTCCATTATTGAAGCAAAAAAATTTAAAAATCACCCTATAGTTTTATGTAAGCGAGGAACGGAATCGATATCATTAGATCCAGGTGAACTTGATGAAGTTACAGCGGAATATGAAAAGTACAATAAGATAACCAATACAGGATTAGCTAAATCAGTTGAATTAGTTGATGATTTATTAGATAAGGATGATTGTTTAGGTCGTGAATACCCTGGCGTTTCTGATGAAGAAGATGAGCCATTATTTGAAAGGATAATGGAGAACATCCAATACTCTGAAATATTGAGAGGTCTCTTTATTTATTGTAAAAGTTGCTCTTTTGAAAGTGCAATAATACATTATAGAACTTTTGAAGTAGAAGAATCCTACTGTCCTTATTGTGGTTGTAAGATTGATGTTAATAATTGTAACTGGGTGAATGGCCCACTGTAAAATTACTGAAAAAACGAAATATAGGAAAGGCGAGATTAACTTGAATTTAAAGAATCTGAAAGAATTGGTAAAACCTTTTGGAGATAATTCAGATTTACCATATTTCCGTCCTTTTGTAAGTAATGGTGAACAATCTAACTATGATATTTTTTTAGTAGGTATTAATCCGGCAATCCCCATCTCTATTAAAGATATGGATATTGATAAATACGTTAATTTACTATTCAAATATGATGATTTCTATAAGGAGTATCAGAAAATACGAGAGGATGTTGGTAAAACCACAATCTCTCGAACGAGGAAAGGTACTGTGAATTTTGTAAATGAACTTAGAATGAAAACAGGAAAAGCAATCTTGGAAACAAACGTAATTCCATATCCAACATCTAATATAAAGGAGCTCAAAAAAATACCAGATGGTGTAAAAAAATATGCCATGGAGTTATTTTATTCAGTCCTTATAGAGTATACTCCAGGGGTAATTATTGTTTTTAGTAAAACAAGTCTTAAATATTTAGTAAAAATTATGTTTGAACAAAAAATTATTGAATCTAAGGTTAGTACAAAGAAACCAATTAAAGTAATTGAAGACAGTGCCAATCCATTTATTCAATTTAGTTATTTGAATGAAAAAAAAGGAGCAATATTTGTTTGTAGGCATCTGATGTATTATGGTGACAAGGGTAACAGTTTCTCGAAATTCAGGGAGAAGGTAATTAATTACATAAATAGTGGTGGCAAATAGGTAAGGAACTAATTACTGACTGAGTGCTTTTGTCCAATATCATATGCAGCTATTAAGCTAAAATTATTGTAGTACGATCTTCAATTATACCAGCTAATAGACGTTACTCAGGTATTCCAAAAACGGGCGTGAAGCCAAAGTAGAATTGCACTCTATTTTATTTTGACCAGGATTGACAAAATCCGGGTTGTCTCAGTGCAGTGAGCTCAAAGAACCGTGACAGGTACTAACTGCTTACCATTATTTTGGAGTCATCCTCGGAACTCCATTGATACAAATTGTCTCACTTTAATAGTGTTTGTGGATATAAGTAATTTGACGGGCATAAGGGCGAATTAGTGAGCATAAAGCAGATATGCCGGGCATAGGGATTTTAAAAGCGGGCATATATTTTCAAAACCGGTTATATATCTTCTAAAAAATCAACGATTTATGCCGAAAGATAATCTTCACTAACAAAACTTTTTCCGACCAACCAAGTATTAAAACAGAATTGGATGTTGCCTGTCACTGATATCTTATCAACAAAAGACACTTCAAAGCCCTCATCAAGTTGACGAGGGCTTTTTTTATAAATAAAGTGAAACTTCCATCAGTGAGGGTTTTCTTCATCACCCACTGATGGTTAGTTGAACCAATCGGACCATTATGGGCAGTTGATCCCCTACCTAGCTTCCTTGTTTACTCGTAAACTTGAGTTAACTCTCCGCCCCTGCTTCTGCCAATATTGATCGCGAAGGTTCCGTTTTAAGATTTTACCGGCACCGCTTTTTGGGAGCTCAGCTACAAATTCAACTGATTTTGGCACCTTGTAGTTTGCCATCTTTTGCTTCACATAAGCGATAATTTCTTCCTCTGTTATACTTTTTTCTTTTTTCAAAGCAACAACAGCCTTAATCGCTTCGCCCCACTTTTCATTCGGGACACCAACGACCGCACACTCCAGTACTTCTGGGATTTGACTGATGGTTTGCTCTACTTCTACAGAGTAGACATTCTCTCCGCCAGTAATAATCATATCCTTGGCTCTGTCGACAACATAATAATAGTTATCCTTGTCACGGAAGCCCATATCTCCTGTATAATACCAGCCATCGCGCAAGGCATTGGCAGTTTCCTCAGGTAAATTCCAATAGCCCTTCATAATATTTGGTCCCTTGGCCACGAATTGTCCGACTTCTCCAATTGACGTTTCCCTGCCATCAGGTGCAACCACCTTCATTTCGATTCCTGGCACTGGACGACCTGTTGCTGCCAAACGCTTGTTTTTTTCTTCGCTTCCATCAAGTAGATGGTCTTGCCCATGAAGGAGAGTTAGAATTGGAGAAGCTTCTGTCATACCGTAGGCTTGCCAAAATTGAACATTCTCCAGCTTTTCTAAGCCTTTCTGCAGAACACTAACCGACATTGGTGATGCTCCGTAAATAATCGTCCGCAACGAATTGACGTATGGTTTATCAAATTCCGGCATATCCAGGAGCAGGTTAATCATCGTTGGAACTAGCAACGATGAGGTTGCCTTCGTCTCCTTAATGACATCCAATACTCCATTAGGATTAAAGGAACGGACGAAGGTATGGGTCGCGCCTAACATTGTAATGGAGAAGGTTGCTGCTCCATCCGCTAAATGGAACATTGGTGCAGCGTGAATATACACATCATCTTCCTTTAAGACACTATAAAATAAAATACTGTGATAGGCGTTTATCACGATATTTTTATGAGTAAGCATAACTCCCTTTGAACGTCCAGTCGTCCCACCTGTATAATAAAGACCAGCAATGTCATCCTCACTTATACCCGCAAATGATAATGGCTCCTCAGGCTGCTGCTTCAGTAATACCTCATATTGAAGGATATCGTTTTGAATCTCTGAAATGGTTTGGTCGCCTCCATCCGTTGCAAGAATGACATGGCGCAGCCCTTTCACTTGTTGGGTAATTTCCGATAAAATCCCTAAAAATTCCGGATGAATATATAAAACTTCAGCACCAGCATCATTTAAGATGAGCGAAATCTCTTGGACACTTAATCTAGTATTGATTGGAACGATGATTCCCCCAAGTGCCGTTGTCCCGTAAATAATCTCTAGATAGCGAAATTCATTTAAGAGGAGGGCAGCAACGCGATCCCCCTTTTTAACACCTAGCTGAGAGAGCGAATGCTTAAGTTTGGCAGTTCTTTCGGCAAATTGAGAATACGTAAATTGTTTTTCTCCATCAATCATTGCTACTTTTTCCGGAAAAGTTTGTGCTGCATGGAGAAGCCCCTTTGAAATTAACATATAATCTCTCCCTTATTTGTTAATAAAATGAAAAACATATCGAATACAGAACACACCATACCTAGGAGATTATTAGAAAAATACACTTATGATTACTGACCGAATCCGTTAGGTGTACATCCCACCGTTAATATTAAGCACCTGCCCATTTACATAATTCGATAATGGTGAGGCGAGATAAAAGATCCCTTCAGCTGCTTCTCTCATCGATCCGGCTCGCTTTTGCGGAATCGATTGTTCGAACATCTTTCTGACCTTTTCCGGAATCCCGACTGCCACACCCTCAACAGATTCCCCTTTTTCCTTTGGCTGAGTCAAGCGTGTATCAATCATCCCAAACGCAACGGCATTACAATTCACATTGAATCCTGCCCACTCCTTCGCAACTGTTTTTGTGAGACCGATTAATCCCGCCTTCGCCGAGGCATAATTGGCTTGTCCAACGTTCCCCATCACTCCGGCAACAGATGATACATTAACGATTTTTCGATAATGTACTCTGCCAGCCTCGATGTCCTGCTTACCTGCCTCACGAAGGTACGGTGCAGCTTCGCGAATCAATCGGAACGGAGCAATAAGGTGAATGTCGAGCATCTTTTGAAATTGCTCATCGGACATTTTATGAATTAAACTATCCCAAGTATATCCGGCATTGTTGACTAGAATATCTAGCTTTCCGAAAGCCGCAATCGTTTCATCGATAAGCTTTTTGGGAAAATTAACCCCAGTGACATCCCCTACTACGGAAATAGCCTCACCACCTTTTGCAGTGATTGCCTGTAAGGTTTCTTCAGCAACATGGTGGTCCTTATCAGAAATGACCACCTTAGCTCCATGCTCGACCAAAATTTCAGCTAATGTTCGGCCAACACCGCGTCCGGAACCTGTAATAATAGCAACTTGATTTTCTAGTAATTTCACTTATTTCCCTCCATTCCGATTACTCGTTATTATCCTTTACAACCTCAAAATTCCCTGAGAGTTTTACTTGCTCTTCGCTTTTTACAACCAACTCACCTAACCATCTTGTTTCGCCAGCACATTCTATTTCTTCGGTAATTTGGCCTGTAATAATTAACTTTTCGCCAGGATGAGTCATATTTACAAAACGAACCTTAAAGTCTCGTAAATTTCGACGCGGGAACCATTGTGACAGTGCTTGCCCGGCAAAGCCCATCACCAGCATTCCATGCGATATCACGTCATCTAGTCCAGCCTTTTTGGCAACAGGAACAACGGTATGCATCGGATTAAAGTCGCCCGACGCTCCTGCATAACGAACTAATTGGCTATGTGTAATAGCTGGTTTTTCCAATGGTTGAAGTATCTTCATATTTTTGCTCCTTTAATAAGAATGATCGTTTATTGTCTTTCGATTACGACTGATCTGGAAATCAGGACTAATTTGTCATGCTGATTTTTGTATTTTGTTTCAATTGTAAATAGGTTCATTTTTCGTTTTTCAATGGCCTCAGTGACCTTGCTGCTGCAATGAATCATATCGCCCGCACAAATATCGCTCACATACGTATACTGCATTTCACCATGAAGTACTTTAAGTGGATTGATTTCAAGTGCTTGAATTAGTTGCTCAAAATCAGGACCGGCCCACATGTCAATTGCCGTTGCAAATGTAGGGGGAATTGGGACATCCCGAAATCCAGCGCTTTTGGCAGCCTCAACACTGTAATAAACGCTATTGTCATCGCCAATCGCCCCGGCAAATTCCTTGATTTTCCCTCTTTCCACTGCGTAGCTGTATGCTGCAAACTCGAGTCCAATTTTATTGGAAAGGTTATTTAGCATTTTTTTCACTCCTTAACGACGAATATGGTAAGCAATTTTTATCCTACAATAACGGGCAATAACACCCCGCTGATGGAAGTTTCACTTTTTGGAATACAAAACTCAAGGGTAATTTTACAAAGAATTATTTAGCTTTTTTGGTAAACTGTCACTACACAAGCCCCACCCAATCCCAGGTTGTGTTGTAAGGCAATTCTTGCACCTTCTACCTGTCGATTTCCTGCTTCGCCTCGCAAATGCCAAACGAGTTCAGTGGCCTGTGCAAGACCGGTTGCCCCTAGCGGATGGCCCTTGGACATTAAGCCTCCGGATGGATTGATGACATACTTACCGCCATATGTATTGTCACCATCATTAATGAACCTTTCCGCTTTCACTTCTTCACATAGTCCCAAACCTTCGTAGGTAATGACCTCGTTCGGTGTGAAGCAATCATGTAGCTCGATGACATCCACAGCTTCAGGTCCAAAGCCGGCCATTTCATATGCCTGCTTGGCTGCTCGGACCGTCATGCCGTAGCCAACTAAATGCATGTAATCCTCGTGGCTATCTGGTTTATCTGTCGCCATTCCTTGAGCAATGATTTTCACACTACGATTGATGTTGTGTTTTTTCGCAAATTGCTCGCTACACACGATAACAGCTGCGGCACCGCATGTTGGCGGACAAGCCATGAACCGTGTTAGACCTGGATATATGGTAGGTGCATTCATGACTTCAGCCAAATCCATTTCATTAGTGAATAAAGAATACGGATTATGAATAGCATGCTTGCGTGATTTGACCGCAACTTTTCCATAGATGTCAGGATTGGCACCTGACTTTTCCAAATATTCTAACCCAGCTGCTCCAAACACCTTCAAAGCAATCGGACCTTCAGGCAATTCAGTGTTCAATTGCTGGAATCGATCATTTATCCATTGGAATGGTGAGGTGCGATCAGCCCAGTTTTCCCCCAATGCCCCTGGTTTCATTTCCTCAAACCCAAACGCTAATACACAATCAGCTGCCCCTGATTCCACTGCCTGTCTTGCTAAAAATAGAGCAGTGGAGCCGGACGAACAGTTATTGTTGACATTAATGATTGGAATTCCTGTCATCCCCACCTTATAAAGCGCTGTTTGTCCACTAGTACTGTCCCCATAAACATAGCTAGCATAGGCTTGTTCAACATCTGTGTACGAAATCCCCCCATCCTTAAGCGCACCCTTGATGGCATTTGCTGCCATAATTTCGTAAGGCTCATTTTTGCCGGGTTTTTCAAATTTAACCATACTGACGCCAATGATATTTGCGTGCTTTGGCATTGTTCTTCCTCCTTATGACCCGATTTTTCATAATATATTAATCTCTTCATAACACCACTCTTGCAATTTTCCGCCCAATTTTACTCTATGAAGCTTCTCTATTAATCTACTTACGTAGTACATCTTTGCTGATGATTTCTTTCATAATCTCAGATGTACCACCATAGATTCTTTGCACTCTTGCATCTGTATAAATTCGAGAAATTGGGTACTCTTCCATATAACCGTAGCCACCAAATAACTGCAGGCAGCCATCAACCACTCGGCCTTGCGCTTCAGTTGTCGACAATTTTGCCACACTCGCATCGGCGGCACTCAAGCGATTTTCTGCCAATAATGCCATGCACTGATTCGTAAATGCGCGATTAACCTTAGCCTCCGTTGTCATTTCGGCAATTTTATGGCGAATAACCTGAATCTGGTTTAGTGATTTACCAAACGCTGCCCGCTCCTGCAAATATTTAATCGTTATTTCTAATGCTCCTTCCATTGACCCACATGCTCCAACCGCAAGAATTGTCCGCTCCCGAGGTAACTCCTTCATTAACGTGACAAACCCGCGATCGACTTCGCCAAGGATTTGACTCGATGGAACTACCACACTATCGAAAAATAACTCTGACGTATCAGCTGAATGGAGCCCGATTTTATTCAAATTTTTGCCTTTAATAACCCCCTCACTTCCAACATCCACGATAAATAGGGACGTTCCTTTCGAGGCTGGGACATCTAAATTCGTTTTTGCTGCCACAACAGCAAAATCCAAGTGTTGGCCATTGGTAATAAAGGTCTTTGAACCATTGATTATATACTCGCCGGTTGTTGGATTTTTGATTGCTGTCGTTTTAATTCCCTGTAAGTCACTACCCGCCCCAGGTTCGGTCATCGCTATGGCACCCACCCATTCTCCCGTAGCCATTTTCGGTAAATAACGCAGCTTCTGGGCCTCGTTACCAGAGTTGAGGATGTAATGAGCAACAATATTGGAGTGAACAGAAATATTTGTGGCAACAGAATTAAATCCCAGCCGGCAAAACACATCGACAACACAAGCCGAAAATGGCAATGAAGCTTCTAGTCCACCATATTGCTCGTGAATATCAACACACAGGAGGCCCGCTTCGCCGAGCTTTTTCCACAGTGATTTCGGGAGTATTCCTTCCTTTTCCCATTGTGAGTAAAAAGGCTCTATTTCCTTTTTAGCAAAGGCTTCTATCGATTTCTTAAACAATGTAATCTCTTCTTCAATTGCTAGTTGATTGTAATTCAATGTCCTCCTCCTCCTTTTGCTATTCTACTCATATATAATGCAAATTCCGTGCCATACCTTTTTTCTAAAAGGCTCTATCTAATTCTTGAATGTTGATTTCCTGTCCAGATGCACGCTTTCCGCGGGGTGGGCGGTGAACCTCCTCGGAGCTACAGCGCATATGGAGCCTCACCTTTCCCACTGTTCCCGCAGGAGTCTCGCATCTTCCACTCTAATCAACTAATAGTAAAAGACACTACCTTTTACCGGAGCCATCAATTAAAATAAAGCGATTTGCCTGTTAATGTGTTAAGATTAGTTTACAGAAAATTGTAAATTGTCAGAAAAATTAACACTAATTTGTTAACGCTTACAAAATAACTCTTAACAGTAATGTGAAAGGAAGTGGATAGATTTGCTTGTATCAGAAGTGATGACAACAACGTATAGGTGCTGTACAAAAAATCAAACATTACGGGACGTGCTTCCGATGTTCGCACAAACAATCTCAAATATCCTTCCTGTTATAGATGATGATAATAAATTAATTGGGATCATCACCAAAAATAAAATCTTTAAAATATTAACAACACTGCCTTCCCTTGACACAACAATAGAAACCTACTTTAACCCAAATCCAATCTACATCTATCCAAACGACGAAATCGTAGAAACGCGAAGACTGTTGCTAAAAAAAAATATTGGACATGCCCCCGTTGTGGATAACGAATTGAATCCCGTTGGCTTGATTTCTACTCAACAATTATTGAGCGCCTATAATATTTACTTAAGCAAGTTTGAATTGGCTAAAGCTTGGGAACAAAAGCTTCGCTCTGTGATAGAGATGGCCTATGATGCCATTATTCTAGTAAACAACAAAGCCGAAATCACAATGGTTAATAAAGGCTTTACCGATTTGTTTGACATGACAAGCGGTGAAATCCTGCACAAATCTTGTACAGAATTATTTCCATTTCTAGATATTGAACAGGTTGTCAAAAGTGGCGTGAGCATTCGAAATACGCCTCAGCTTATTAAAGGTCAGCAGTCACTGATTTCTATTTTTCCTATTAAAGAGGACGAGGAAACGATTGGCGCAATCTGTAAGGTTACTTATCGTGGCCTTACCCACCTCCATGAAGCATTGACCAAAGTAAAAAAGCTAGAAAAGCAGTTATCCGATTATCAGAACAAGTTTAATGAGATGAAAGGTACGAAATATACACTATTTGATATCGCTGGAGAATCTGATGCCATTCGAAAAATAAAACATGAAGCGACCATGGCATCACGAAGCATGTCCACAGTGTTAATCGTTGGCGAAAGCGGAACGGGAAAAGAGCTCTTCGCGCAAGGGATTCATGCCGCCTCCGGGCAATTGGGAGCGTTCATTGAAGTTAATTGCGCTGCCATCCCAGCAGAATTACTAGAATCGGAGTTCTTCGGCTATAGTGAAGGGGCTTTTACCGGTGCAAAAAGGGGCGGAATGAAGGGAAAGTTTGAGCTCGCCCAAAATGGAACTATTTTTCTCGATGAAATTGGCGAAATGCCGCTTCAGCTTCAAGCCAAACTGCTACGAGTGCTGCAGGAACGAGAATTTCAGCCGATTGGAAGTGCCAAAACGATTCATCTTAACTCTAAAATCATTGCTGCGACTAACCAAAACATCGAGCAAATGGTGAAGGAAGGCAAATTTCGCGAGGACCTTTACTACCGGTTGAATATTATTCGTTTGAATATTCCCCCTTTACGGGAACGCCTTGAGGATTTGCCTGAAATGATTCAAGCCATCATTGACCGCCTGAAGCAGAACGGTTTCTATATCCGAGGAGTAACCCACTCTGCGTTCACGAAACTTATGAGACATTCATGGCCAGGGAATGTCCGAGAATTACAAAATGTTCTCGAAAGTGCCGCAAATTTAAAAGCGGGAGACTACATTGAGGCCCACGACATTCCAAATGTCCCAAGCACCACCGAAGATAACTACCCAACTCCCGAAGCAGTACCTGCCAAGCCCCACGCGCAATCCTATAAAGAAAGACTATATTCTAATGAAAAAGAAATGATCATCTCTGCCCTATCTGAAGCTAAGGGCAACAAAACAATGGCCAGCCAAATCCTCGGCATCAGCCGCCCTTGGCTTTATGCAAAAATAAAGAAATATCGTCTATAGACGATATATTCGCTATACCCTCTTTCTTTAACAGAAACAAGTGCATGGCAATGCCCAATTTTGATGCCAGGTACTTGTTTAAATCGCCTCACCTTAATTAAATAAAATGAACAAGCAAATTTAATAGAGCCTATATTTAAAAAAGGGAGCGGGTTCTCTTTGAGAGTGCAAACGTAAAAAAAAACAAAAAACAGCACGCTAAATCGCATATGATTTTGCGTGCTATCTTTTTGTTGATATATGTTTAGGCAGTTTAAGTGATAATGACCATTCTCATAACGTTGTTTTATTTGTTAAAACGGTTGTTAACACCTCGCCTAATTTGAAAGGGATGGAATTATTTTCGTAAAAAAAAAGATGCAACAAGGAGATTCCTCAGCTGCATCTATGCGTGTTATTGTTCAACGAGAGGGTCGTCCCAAAATGTTCCCTCGTTCATTTTTACCTCAAAGATCCAGGGGCTTACTCACCTACCAGACCGTCATTATCATTATCGCGCATATAGGGGTATAACCAATGATCCCTCGTTATTGGCATACTATAACCTGCTGCTTTTGCTTCTTTGATCGTCACCTGTCCGTTACCGTTTGTATCAACACTAGAAACATCACCGTTTGTATTTGGACTAGTTGAATCGGAAGGCTCACTGCCTGTTAAACCGAGTGATTCGTTTACTTCGTCCGGGTTCACATTGTCAAATTTATCCACAATCACGTTGCCCTTTAAAGTGTAGGTATACTGATAACTTGATGGAATCTGCGTTTTGGTATTCGGATATGTGATAATTGCTTCAAAATTAGTGGCTCCGCCCGCTTCACGGATCACTTTTTCCATATAAGCTTGATCACCATGTCGGTTGAGCGTACTATCTTGTGGGGTAATATTATATGCATTCGATACCCCTCCGAGAGAATCAGCAATGATATGTCCTTCATCTAGAACGTCACTTTCAACTCCAGGAACCTTTGCTTCATCAGAATAGTATCTGCCAGACGATAATACAGGTTCTTTACTATCATCTTGTAGAATGATTCCGTCAGCAATGACACGTACTAGTTGCCCGTATTCATTGGTAAATGCCCAATATTCACGGTCGCCATAACCAATGTCAACGACGACATTAGGTTCACGATATCCAGACAAATCACCACCATCAACTTCAATAAGTTTATAACCTGAGAACAGTTCATTATTTGTTTGGGTTGGTGTTTCCTCTACTACTGGTTCATCAACTGTTGTGATAGTTTCTTCTTGTGTATCTGTTTTTCCATCTGTAACGGATGCATCTTCCACGTTGGTACAACCAACCATAAAGATGATCGTTAAAATTAAGATTAAATAGTTCATTTTCTTATTCATTTTATGACTCTCCTATAATATTTTAAAATTGCAACTCGAATAATGCACCTAATCTATGAATTACATTTATTCCTTTGTCCAAAATTATGGGCGGTATACCCTCATTATTTTTGTAGGATTTCATCAACAACAATTCGTTTTTTCAACACCTTTTCACGAAGTCCATCAAAAAAATCGGACAACTGCACTCTTAAACTGGTATTGATATTCCAATTATAACAGTAAATACTTTTGAAGTTCACGGATAATTTTTGGAAAGTGAAAAAGCAT
>CALCRD010000193.1 GCA_937894355.1 uncultured Bacillus sp. | reverse complement strand
TCCTTGTTTGGTATCAAAAGTTTTTTATTGATACTGAAGATCAGAAGGATGATCAATTAAAAGGGCAGCAAACCATTTCTATCTAATAAAAAGTAATTAAATAATGATAATAAAAAGGAAGCATTTGATATTTAATCAACTGCTTCTTTTTTTTTATCAGTTAAAAAAGCATAAAATTTTCAACTTGGAATAGTGTTAAGCGCAAAGTACTTTCTCAACGAGACGACAAAAAGATGCTGATTCCTTCACCAGGGATCATAGTGGAGGAACCGCTCATATCGGTTGGGAACTTCGGACACGGGAGAGCCCAAAAGGCGGTTTTGTGTCCGAAGATGAGTAAACTTCGGACAAGGAAGAGACCAAAAGGCGGTTTTGTGTCCGAAGATGAGTAAACTTCGGACAAGGAAGAGCCCAAAAAGCGGTTTTGTGTCCGAAGATGAGTAAACTTCGGACAAGGAAGAGCCCAAAAAGCGGTTTTGTGTCCGAAGATGAGTAAACTTCGGACAAGGAAGAGAACAAAAGGCGGTTTTGTGTCCGAAGATGAGTAAACTTCGGACAAGGAAGAGCCCAAAAAGCGGTTTTGTGTCCGAAGATGAGTAAACTTCGGACACGGGAGAGCCCAAAAAGCGGTTTTGTGTCCGAAGATGAGTAAACTTCGGACAAGGAAAAGCACAAGAAGCGGTTTTGCGTCCGAAGATGAGTAAACTTCGGTTGGGTGGTCAGATTAAGCACCAGATCTGATAAATAGACGGAAAAATTCCGCCTAATTAGTGATTTTTAGCAAAAAATAGCTTCAATAGACGGAGAGATTCCGCCTATTGAAGCGAAAAACGTGAAAATAAGGGATTTTACTATGCATAACCGGAAAAACTCCGCTTATTCCCCCCGAAATGAGCACTATTTTGCAAATAACCGGAAAAACTCCGCTTTTTTTACTTCTGCTGGTCGTGAGTTGAGGTAAAATCCAAAAGTCGATTTTACTATCAAGGCGCTTGCACCTTTTTTATCCATATTTTCAGAACTCAAGAATATTGTTGACGGTTTCACTAGTTAAAAGGAAAATGAAAGAGAATGAAGAAGTTATATAAATATAATACTGTTTTGTTTGAAGGGTGAGGCAATGTTACGGATACTACAAAAAATCATCTTTGTTTTCGTTCTAATATTAATTCTGGCGGCTTTGCCGACAATAATCGAGGTAAATCCGATTGAAAAAAGTTTAACTTGGAATTTTGAAATGCTTCCAAAGGTGTTTGGTGATTTCATTAAGGAGATAGGTAGCGGCAGCCTTGGCACTTATCAGGTCGGATCTCAAGAAAGATTAATTGCTGAGGATATTGGTAGTAATTTTGCGACTAGTCTGGTTATTATGCTTGCTGGGGTAAATATTGCTGTTATTTTGAGCCTGATTTTTGGTTTGTTTATTAGTCGATTTAGACTAACACGAATCGTTAATCTGTTATTGAATCTTTTAGCAGCCATTCCAGATTTTATTATCATCATCATTTCCATAATTGGAGCAGTGAAAATTTACCAAACAACAGGTATACGAATAATTTCTTTACGTCCAGATGCCGGACCTTTGAATATTTGGTTCCCGATGATGTTAGTTGCAATGGCTCCAACATTGTACTTATTTAAACTAATTGCGGTCAAATACTATCAAATAAGCGGAGAAGATTATATACGGACTTCTGTTGCCAAGGGGCTACGATTGAATTACATCAATTTTCAACATATTTATAAAAATATTGAACCCTTTATTCTAGCTGAGTTAACCAAAGTAATTTCTTTATCGATTGGGAATATGTTTATCATTGAATATTTATTAAATGTATCAGGAATCACCAAATTTATTTTTCTAAGCGCTGAGTTTCAACCGATTACTATTGGACTGTATGCGATGCTTTTGATTTCGTTTATCGTATATTTCTCGGTTAAAATTGGGCTTTATTTGTTCAAACGAGGTTTTATTTATGAATAATAAACTATTGCGAATAAATTATTCGTTATATATCGGGATGTTTCTAGTTGCAATTTTGATTTTATTAGCCATTTTTGGTCCAAATTTGGCTCCTCATACTTTGACGGAAATATTGGAGACGCATTACACCGATGGAAAGATTTATACCCCACCATTAGAACCATTTGAATCTATGGAATACCCCTTGGGAACTGATAAATGGGGTTATGATATCTTAACGATGATTTTAAATGGAGTCCGTCAAACCATTTTTATTGCCTTGATTGTCACGATTCTGAAAATGGTGATTGGTTCCATTGTAGGACTTTATGTCGGCACCTGGAAAAGAACTCCTAGTTGGTTGGAATCGATTGAGAATTCTTGGAGTTATGTCCCGTTATTTCTTGTCCTTTATTTCTTTTTGAAGCCGATTACCTTTGGAACTCAGTTAAACACTTCAAGCTTGATCTTTTATTTTATTATCCTGACTGCTTGTTTAAGTGTGCCAAGTATTATTTCGTCTGTGAGAAAAAAAGCAATAGAAATAAATAAATCTGTTTTTATCGAGGCGGCAAATGTGTTGGGTGCAAGTCGACACAGGATTATTTGGCAGCATATTTTTCCGCAAATGAAGGAATCCTTGCTAGTCATGTTTATTTTAGAAATAGTCTTTGTTATCACCATTATGGGACAGCTAGCATTAATGAATATTTTCATTGGTGGAACCATAGTCCGTTATGATCCGCTGATTTATATATCAGCAACAAAGGAGTTATCTGGGCTTGTTGGCCAGGCACGGGGCAATATTTACGGATCAACTCATGTTCTGTTGGTCCCGTTAATCGTTTTATTGGTAACAACATTTTCTTTTAGTCTATTGGCTAATGGTTTGAAAAATCGTTACCAGTCAGATTATCAACGGACTCCTTGGATCAAAACTGGTTTTGAGCCAAAGCTAATGCCAACGCGAAAAGTATATGGTAAGAAACTTTGGTGGAAATTAACTGGCGAAAAATTACTCTTTTCTGTTTTCCTCCTAGCACTTGTGGGTGTCGGTGGGTATATCTACTCAACGACAGAAGAGGATAACAGTGGAAAAACGATCAGTAAAGCTAAAGGAGTCGAAAATTTCAGCCAAGCCAATTATGAGTTATTGTTGACGATGAATACTAAGTCTGAGTTTAGCACCAAAGCGAATATTGAGGTTAAGAACAAATCAAAAAGAATATGGGATGAACTGGTCTTTTATTTTATTCCGAATGCATTTTCGCAGGGTCATTCTGTGGAGGATGTTAAGGGTTTTTCGGAAATTAACATAAAAGTGGTCAAGGTTAATGGTGAAAAAGTAAAATTCACCTTGCAACATGACACGTTAAAGCTTGATTTAAATGACAAACTGAAGCAGGGACAGGAAGCACAGGTGGAGATTTCTTATCAATTTACAGTACCAGAGGAAGGTAGTGGATTCTTAAAAGTTAATGATTCCTATTATCTGGCCCAATGGTACCCAATGCTGGCAACTTTTCAAAATGGTAAATGGAATAAAGCGGAATATACCGCTGGTTTTAAAACCCATCACACTGATTTTTCCGATTATCAGGTGAGGATTGACATTCCGAAAGGTTATTCGGTTATTTCGACAGCCGATAAAGATGGAGACTTAACTGACCGGCAAGGGAAGCTGAAGGCAGATCGTGTCCGAGAGTTTTTTGTGGCAATTGTGAAAGACATGAACATGTATACAACTACAGTAAATAATGTAGAGATCCGCTTATTTTCAAAAAATGATCATGACCAAAATCCTGAAGTTGCCTTAAAACTTGCCAAAAATGCATTGGGGTTCTTTCAAGAGAAAATTGGAAAGTATCCACATCGCCAGCTTGATATCATTTTGGATAAAGGTTACAACCATGAGTATCCCGGAATTGTGACTATTGATCCTTATCAAACCTTTGAAGGACCGTTTAATCATTCACTGGTACACGGTATTGCCCATCAATATTTCTATGGTGTTGTAAGCAATGATGCTTATCATGAAGCCTGGATTGGTGAAGGTTTTAGTGAATTTGCCTCTAATCTTTACTTTTATTTAGGTGAAAGGCAGGATAAGTATCGGGCTCAATCCTTGTCTTACAATCGGTTGAGTAATATTCAGAAGCAAGGGTTGGGTAGGCAATATTCCAATGTTCCTTTGGAAGAAAATAATCATACAGGTTATATCTTGGGTCAACCAGCTATTCAGATATTTGACATGATTCAAGATAAGCATCGAATTCGTCAGAAAGAAGCTTCAATCGTTTTAAGTGAGTATTTATCAGATTATTATCATCATTTTCAATATAAGGAAGTAGATACGAAGGCATTCATTCGTTTTACCAAGGATTATTTTCAAGTGCCAACAGGTTACTTTAACGGCTGGTTGGATACAGCTAAGGTGGAATAGTAGTGTTGTATGACTGAATCCAAATCTTTGGATTCCGTTTTCTTTGACTGGTAGATTGGAACTATCTTTCAACTTCAATCATTCATAAAACCGATTAAACAGCAGTCGTTAGATAGATAAAATGAATATGTAATACAAAATTACTTATCTATAATAAAGAAAGAGGTCAATTTCTAAAAACCTTCCTTTGTTTACCTAGATAATGGCCTGCAGAAAAATAAAAGTCAAAATACATAGAGGTAGGAAAAATGACACTCCAATTCAAACCAGATTTAACCTATGATGCTGGGCCAACTGGGTGTGGTGAGCTAATCATGAATTTATTTTTAAAAATGAGAAAGATGGAGAAGGGACAAATTATTGAAGTAGTTTCGTATGACCCAGGTGCTCGCGAAGATCTCCCTGCTTGGTGCAGAATGCAAAGGAATCCCCTTCTAGCTCGTAACGACAAAGGAAACATAAGTCATTATTTCATTGAAAAAGGCTAATGCCTTTTACATAAACCATATTTTTAGGAGGAATTTTTTATGGCTGGGAAATTTTTTGTTAGTTTAACAAATGCAAAGAACGATGCTGATAAAGCGACTGTTGGTTTTGTTGTGGCTAATGCTGCGGTGGCTTCAGGCCAGGAAACAGTTGTATTTTTAAATGTTGAAGGTGCTTACTTAGCGTCTAAGGGATATGCAGATTCGATTCATGAAGAAGGTTTTGCTCCTATTAAACAATTAATGGATCAGTTAATTGAAGCAGGTGGAACTATTTGGGTGTGTAGCCCATGTTATAAAAAACGCAATTTAGATGAAGAAAATTTAATTGAAGGTGCAACCATTGTTGGTGGGGCAAAAGTAGTTGAATTCCTAAGCCAAGGTGCAGCTTCAATAACCTATTAAGTTCAGGTGGAAATATGAATATTTCACATGCGGTTTGTGATGGTGGCGATTTAGATTGTGGTTCAGGATTATTGTTAATCATAAAGAAAGCAATGGATCCATTAACTGGTGGACAGGTATTAGAAGTCCGCAGTAGAGAAAGGTCGGTTTCCGGGGACTTACCCGCTTGGTGCCGAATGGTCAACCATGAGTTTCTAGGATCTGAACCTGGTGATAATACCACCTGCTATTTTATTAAAAAAGGATCAAATCAAGCAGAGTTGGAACAGGAGCTTAAGGCAGCAAAAGGATATGAGTGGAGCGTGCGAGTTCAAGGTGGAGACGATTTATCTGCAAAAGTGCATTCTCGCAACCATACCTTCATGGTTGGCCAACCAGCAGATTTTAGTCCTAAGGTAAATGCACCAAGTGCGATTGATTATTTGCTAGGATCATTAGCTTCTTGTTTAATTGTTGGATTTAAAGGTCAGGCTTCTCGGAGAAATTTTGAGATTGACCATATTGAAGTCTCTTTAAAAGCTGGATTAGAAAATGTGTTATTTCATATGGAATTAGAAGATGAGGGTAGCCCAAAGATCCAACAAATTAGAGGGACATTCTATGTTTCTGCGCCTGCTGCTGAAGAAGCCCTAGAAGAACTATGGGAGAATACACTGAGGCGTTCCCCAATATTTCAAACGCTTAATCAAGGAATAACGATTAATATTCAATTTTCGATTGTTTATTAATAGGGAGGCTACACAAATTATGACGTTACAAAAATTTCCGACAACGGTTATAGGCAGTTGGCCAAGATCCAAGGAAGTTCAGAGAGCTATGCGTGATAAGCGTGCCGGAAGAATTACAGATGAAGAATTCCAAGCTATTGCTGACAAAGCCGTTTTACAAATTCTAAAATGGCAAGAGGAAGCGGGAATTGACATTGTTTCCGACGGTGAACAACGCCGAGATAATTATATTTCCTTTGTGGCTGAGCATTTAGAGAATGTTAGGATGCTTAGTGTCTCAGAACTACTTGATTATGTTGAGGACAAAGCAAGTTTTGAGGAAATCTTGGGAACATTGGATGTTCCTGCTTTTTCGATGTCTAATCCAGCGGCAGAGGGAAAAATAAGTCGAAAAAAACCACTGGTATTAAATGACTTTTTATTTTTGAAAAAGCATACAGACAAAGCAGTCAAAGTAGCGTTGCCTGGTCCTTATCTATTAACAAGGTCGATGTGGATAGAAGGTTTATCAACAGACACCTACCCAACAAAAGAGGACTTGTCCGTAGATATTATCAAAGTATTAAGGGAAGAATTGGAAGAGTTAATTGCAGTAGGTGCTGAGTTTGTTCAATTCGATGAGCCAGTTTTAACGGAAGTAGTATTTACGAAAAAAAATGCCAATCGGACCTTTATGTGTGGGGCGTTGACAGCTAAAGCAGATGCAGAAGAAGAACTCGCTTTTGCCCTAGATTTGATGAACCAAGTTACCGAAGGAATGCTTGGCCGTGGAACGAGAATTGCAGTCCACATTTGTCGAGGTAATTGGAGCACTCAAGATGAGATATTGCTTCGTGGTCCTTATTATCCATTAAAGCAATATCTAGAAAATGTTAATGTAGACCAGTTGGCCTTAGAATATGCCACACCTCGTGCCGGAGAAATTGATGCAATAGCTGAAATTGGTGGAAAAGAGCTTGGATTTGGTATCATCAATCCTCGAACAGAAACAATCGAACCAGTTGATCAAATCGTTTCTCGTGTTAAGGAGCTCCAACAATATTTACCAGATGACAAAATCTTTTTAAATCCTGATTGTGGTTTTGGAACATTTGCTCAACGTCCAATGAATAGTGATCAAATTGCCTTTGAAAAACTGAAGGTAATGGCACAAGCAGCTAAAAAGTTAAGAGAGATGGATTAGTAACAGTTAAGGAAATTCGTGCTTCATCTATTAAATTAATATGGATTTAAGTAACAAGTGTCTTGTACCTAAATGGGTGCAAGGCATTTTTTTAGCAAACTGACAGCAAAGCTTACCGACACTGCTAGGCTTTTGACCTATGGAGAAAAATTTTGACATGACTTCTACAGACTAATGTATAATGGGAACAGTATTGAACTTTTAAGAAAAACAAATACATCAGCCACCCTTAAATGGTTGACGTATTTGCTTTGCTATTTTTAGGAGGAATGAATGATCTTGGAAAACTGTGAAGTTCCATTGAAAGAGAAAAGT
>CALCRD010000192.1 GCA_937894355.1 uncultured Bacillus sp. | reverse complement strand
TATCCGAAAACGCCTCATCTCCGAAACAAGAATCCATTCCGTTAGGACATACTAGTCATTTTCTTGAATATAGTAATTGAAAACAAACAGTCTATGAAATTAATTCGGTAAGTCATCATTTTTTGAGAGGGTGGAAGACAAATTGAATGATTTTTTTACTAGCTTAAGTGACCTTGTTTGGGGACCAATAACATTAACCCTATTAGTAGGGACTGGCATTTTTTTAACTTTTCGTCTTTCGTTTATGCAGTTTTATAAATTACCTTATGCCTTGAAACTGGCCTTTTCAAAGCATCAGGATCAAACCTCGAAAGGCGATATCACTCATTTTCAGTCATTAATGACGGCGTTGGCGGCAACCATTGGGACTGGGAATATTGCCGGGGTTGCCACCGCCGTTGTCCTCGGTGGTCCGGGCGCTGTATTTTGGATGTGGATGACCGCTCTTGTCGGAATGGCCACCAAATACGCTGAAGCCATTTTAGCTGTTAAATACCGTGTGGTTGGAAAACATGGTCAAATGTCCGGCGGTCCCATGTATTACATTGAAAAGGGATTAGGCTGGAAATGGCTAGCTGTTATTTTTGCCGTATTCGGTTCAATCGCCGCCTTTGGCATCGGTAGCTCTGTGCAATCGAATACAGTTGCCGCAGCGGTTGAGTCCAGCATGGGAATTAATCCTTGGATAACCGGTGTCATTTTAACGGTTGCCACTGCGTTAGTTTTATTAGGTGGAATCAAAAGTATTGGCCGAGTGGCCACCTATCTAGTACCGATTATGGCAATTTTTTATGTGCTTGGCGGACTCATCATTATTTTATTAAATGTATCCGAAGTTCCGGCTGCTTTAGGGTTGATTTTCAAGGATGCCTTCACAGGTCAAGCGGTAGCCGGAGGTGCCCTAGGTGCCGTTATCCGCTATGGGGTGGCTCGCGGTGTTTTTTCCAATGAAGCTGGTATGGGTTCAGCACCAATTGCCGCAGCTGCAGCTAAAACTGATCACCCTGGTCGCCAAGCCCTGATTTCGATGACTGGGACGTTTCTCGACACGATTATCGTTTGCTCGATAACTGGAATCACTCTTGTCATGGGTGGATTATATGCCGGTGGGGAAACGGGTGCCGTCTTAACAAGTCAGACCTTCGAACAATATCTTCCCGGATTCGGTAGCTGGATTGTCACTATCGGCATTATCTTATTTGCCTATTCGACGGTGTTAGGTTGGGCCTATTACGGGGAAAAATGCTTTGAATACTTATTCGGAGCTAGTTCCATCAAAGTGTACCGGGTCATTTATACCTTGACCGTATTAATTGGAGCGGGAATGAGTCTTGGGCTCGTATGGACCATTGCCGATGTCTTCAATGGCTTAATGGCGATTCCAAACTTAATTGCTCTACTTGCCCTATCCGGAGTGGTCGTCGCCGAAACAAAACACTTCAAGGAAATTTTGGCAAAAGAGAAGCTGGAGCAGGAAAACAGCTTGGAGGT
>CALCRD010000191.1 GCA_937894355.1 uncultured Bacillus sp. | reverse complement strand
CTAATAAAACAGTTTCTGGAACGATCTTATAAGCTGGCTAATGCTCCACAGAATTATTTCTGTTTCATTCATACATTGAATTGTTACCGATAAGAACCTTTAAAGTGATTGATATCATTCGCGTTAGAGCACTATTTCAGGCTGCGAAAGTTGAGCTACCAAGAAGCTTATACAAATTTATTATGCTTTTAAGATACATCTTGTAGGAAACATAAGTTTCGAACTTAACGATGAAGGAATGGTGATAGTATGGTGCGTTTAGGAATTATTGGGTGTGGTGGAATGAGCGATGTGCATTCTAAGCGGTTTTACAAACTAAGTGATAGAATGAACATTACTGCAGCTGTAGATATTATCGAAGAAAGGGCACAAGAGTTTGCTAAGCAATTTTCTGAAGCTCGAGTAGCTACTAATTATAAGGAAGTCCTTGATGATGTAGATGCGGTGTTTTTAGTGTTACCGCATCATTTACACTACCCTATAGCAGTGGACTGTCTTAAAGCGGGCAAACACGTTCTTCTCGAAAAACCTATGGCTAATTCTGAAGGAGAATGTATAGAGCTAATTAACACGGCTGATCGTCTTAAAAGTGTGTTGATGATTGCGTATTGCATGCGATTCCATCCTCTTGTTGTCGAATTAAAGAGATTATTAGATGCGAAATCTTTTGGTGAAGTGTTTCAGGTGTCAATATGGACAGAACAACTAACCAAATACTATCCAGGTCATTGGGCGCTGGATCCAATGAAACTTGGCGGAGGTGAGTTGTTTAGCCATGGATGTCATTATATGGATCTTCTACTTTGGTTTTTAGGTAATCCGGTGCAGGGATTGCATCTTGGAACGAATTATGGAACTCCTTGGATGGGAAAAGAGGGTACGAGTAATGTTTGTTTAGAGTTTGAAGAGGGGAAGTTGGGCTATTATTTTGGAACATGGGGAGCTAGAGGAACACGGCTTGGTTATTCAATTCATGCTCATTGTACCGACGGGATGCTTGAAGCAGATGTTTCAAATGGGAAACTCTATTTTCATAAAGATAAGGAAAGAAAAATTTTATTAGAAACAGAGCAAGGTAAACATACAGAAAATGAGTTAGCACATTTTTTGGATTGTGTTGAAACTGGACAAAAGCCGTTAGTTGGAGGTTGTGAAGCACTTGAAAGCTTACGTTTGATTTGGAGGTTATATGAGGCTGAAAAGGAAAATAAATTTGCTGATCTTCGTGGAATAAGCTTAAAGAAGTGTTAAGATTTTTATTTATACTTCGCGATTAGAACCAGATAGGTTTATTGTTTAGATGTCGTCCGGCGTTAAGGTCAGCGTGAAATTGTTCGGTTTTTAGAAGCAACGCGAGAAGGTTTCGGAATAATGAGGCTGTCTCTTAAGGGCAGCCTCTTCTAAGTCTATTAGAACCTCATCGGTGTAATTAAAGAGGTGTTTGATGAGGAAAATAAAATGTTCACGACTATTAGGCCGTCCATTATCTTTGCAATATAAAACCCTAAAAGCAGATTCGTCGATTTTGCGGAAAACCTCATGATAAAACACTTCCGCCCATGAGTTTTTGAGTCTCTCTTTTATTTTGGGATGCATTATGGACGTTGCATCGAATAATTTAATAAGTGGCCCCCGCTTAGGTCGTCCTCCTAAAAACAGAGATTCCCAAATTCGTAAGCAAGAATACCTAGATGAAAAGGAACGAAACGCAGTGGAAGGGAAATTTGGAGAAGGAAAACGACGTTATGGGTTGGGTCTTATAATGGCATGTCTTCGAGAGACAAGTGAAACAGTTATCGCCCTGCAGTTTTTGGTGATGAACCTTGAGCGCCGGGTGCGCTCCCTTTTTTGGCAAATTTTCAAGTTCCTTTTTCACGAAATTTATTTGGAATGTTTGGCTTAAAAATGGGGTGAATTTAGGTCACTTGAAATTATTCAGCTGACCCTATTTAACGGTAGTGATCGACTTGCATAGCCGAATTATTGTGGGATTGGCTTCTGGCACATTGAATACCGATCTTGTTTATTATGATGAGACCTCCGCAATTGAACTATTTCAGGTATTAATATCTCTGGGGATTTGATTGCTTAGTTACCCAATGTAATCGGGGAATTGTTTGCTTACGGTAGACAAGGTTGGGAGAAACCTACGCGGGGTCACATCCCCTCCCTACCCTAGGGTAGGGAGGGGATGTGACGGAACATTTTAACTAGTACCACACATTTGATTCGCTTACCAGGATTTCCCCCTGTTCTTCCACAGGTTTGGGCCGTTCCTCTTTGGGGAAATATAGGTTTTATAGCATGATTTAGCTCCCTCTGGAATAAGAACTTGAAGTAAGTCGTTGTAAAACATACGCTGAAAAGAAATTTGATCATTAAGAATTAATAAAAGGTTTTCAGAAAGTCGCTGAAAGGCAAAGGGAATAGACTGAATATTAAATGTTTCTGAGAGCGATTGCCCTTATAATTAATAAGATGTTGATTTGGAATAAGTATGAGCGGGGAAGATGTTATTGGTATAATAAATAGGAAGATTTAACCAGCTAATTATCCATGATTAGAATGTGTAAAGGCACGAAACAGAGATTACAGAATTTTACAACTTCATGAAATCGCATTCTTTAAAGGAGGATTTTTGATTATCAACCCGAATAACAATAGCATATCGTATTTTACATCATCGTAACTTTTGGAAGTTAGTGTTGTTTATTCCGCTAATTTGAAGGAGACAAAGCTTCTTTTAGTTTGAAAAGAAAAATGAGCAATTAAAAACAGGAACAAAGGATGAGTTCACTATGGTTACAATAAAAGATATTGCACAAGTAGCCGGTGTTTCAGAGTCAACTGTCTCTAGGGTGCTAGGGAAACCACTTGAGGAGTGCAACGTTAGCGAACCATTGCAGAGGAGAGTACGAGAGGTTGCTAATAAATTTAGTTATCAGCCCAACCTGATGGCAAGGGGACTCGCTACCAGTAGGACTGGAAACATAGGTCTTATAATCTATCGCTATGAGCATTTGACATATCCAGTTATGACTCAGGTAGTGGCTGGTGTTGCAGAGGCGATAAGTTATT
>CALCRD010000190.1 GCA_937894355.1 uncultured Bacillus sp. | reverse complement strand
GAAAATTGGCAGTCCTCAGTCAGGTATGAGAGGTCTGTTTTTTATTTTTTTCAAGACCCGTTAACGGAAATATCAGTAACAGCTTTTTTCATGGTAAAATAAGCAGGGATAGAATAGGTAATCATAGCAAAACATTGTTGCTTATACGCGGAAAAGTTTGTTATCATCTTATTATTGTGTGACTGTTCGAATAAATCTGGAGGTGAAAAAAATGACAAGAATTTCAGTGGATCAAGTAAAGCATGTTGCTCATTTGGCGCGACTAGGAATTACTGAAGAAGAGGCTGAAAAATTCACAAAACAATTGGACTCAATCATTACTTTTGCAGAACAATTGAACGAGCTTGATACGGACAACGTGGAACCGACTTCTCACGTGCTCGAATTAAAGAACGTATTGCGAGAAGATATCCCTGCAGAGGGGCTTCCTCGGGAAGAAGTTTTGAAAAATGCACCGGAACATATAGAGGGACAAATTATGGTGCCAGCCATCATTGAGTAAGGAGGGGAAAACAATGAGTTTATTTGACCAAAGTATAGCTGATTTACATCAACTACTACATAAAAAAGAACTAGCTGTTTCTGATCTTGTTGATCAATCTTATAAACGCATCAACGAAGTTGAAGATAAAGTACAAGCCTTTTTAACATTAAATGAGGAAAATGCTCGGGAAATTGCCAAGAACATGGATAGCAAGCTTGGCACAGACGAAGCAAGAGGTTTACTTTTCGGGATGCCAATTGGTATCAAAGATAACATCGTAACAAAAAATTTAAGAACTACCTGCGCAAGTAAAATCCTAGAGAATTTTGATCCTATTTACGACGCAACCGTTATTCAACAGCTTAAACAAGCAGAAACGATTACGATTGGGAAATTAAACATGGATGAATTTGCCATGGGTTCTTCTACAGAAAACTCAGGTTTTCAAAAAACAAAAAATCCTTGGAACTTAGAAACAGTACCTGGAGGATCTTCGGGTGGCTCTGCGGCAAGTGTGGCAGCAGGTGAAGTTCTGTTTTCATTAGGTTCTGATACCGGTGGTTCAATTCGCCAACCAGCTGCATATTGTGGGGTTGTTGGATTAAAACCGACATATGGCCGTGTATCTCGTTTCGGTCTTGTTGCATTTGCATCATCATTAGACCAAATTGGTCCGGTTACTCGAACAGTAGAAGATAATGCCTATTTGCTACAAGCAATTTCTGGCTATGATCCAATGGATTCAACTTCTGCCAATCTAGCAGTGCCTAACTTTGTGGAGGGCTTAACTGGTGATATTAAAGGTTTAAAAGTTGCTGTACCTAAGGAGTATTTAGGAGAAGGCGTTCAAGAAGAAGTCCGTCAATCTGTATTAGATTCACTTAAAGTACTTGAAAAAATGGGCGCAACTTGGGAAGAAGTTTCTCTACCGCATTCAAAATATGCTTTAGCTACTTACTATTTACTATCTTCATCTGAGGCGTCAGCAAACTTGTCGCGTTTTGATGGTGTTCGTTATGGTTACCGTACAGCAAATGCTGAGAACTTAATCGATATGTACAAAAAGACTCGGGCAGAAGGCTTTGGTGACGAAGTAAAACGCCGGATTATGCTTGGTACTTTTGCCCTAAGTTCAGGCTACTATGATGCTTATTATAAAAAAGCACAAAAGGTCCGTACCTTAATTAAACAAGATTTTGATAATGTATTTGCAAAGTACGATGTAATTGTTGGACCAACTACGCCAACGCCTGCTTTTAAAATTGGTGAAAAAACAGCGGACCCATTAACAATGTATGCTAATGATATTTTAACAATCCCTGTGAATCTTGCTGGGGTTCCAGGAATTTCGATTCCATGCGGATTCTCTAATGGACTGCCATTAGGGTTGCAAATTATTGGTAAACATTATGATGAAAAAACTGTATATCGTGTTGCTCACGCATTTGAACAAGCAACCGATTTTCATAAACAAAAACCTGAATTGTAAGGGGTGAGAAAAAATGGAATTTGAAACGGTAATAGGATTAGAAGTTCATGTTGAGTTAAAAACAGCTTCAAAAATATTCTCAAGCAGTCCGAACCATTTTGGTGCTGGGCCAAATATGAATACAAGTGTCATTGATTTGGGTTATCCTGGTGTTTTACCTGTTCTGAACCGAAAAGTTGTTGATTATGGTATGAAAGCGTCAATGGCATTGAACTGTGAAATCGCTACGGAAACAAAGTTTGACCGCAAAAACTATTTTTATCCCGATAATCCGAAAGCATACCAAATCTCGCAATTTGATAAACCAATAGGCGAGCATGGTTGGATTGATATTGAAGTGGATGGCTATAAGAAAAGAATCGGTATTACTCGGGTTCATTTAGAAGAAGATGCTGGTAAATTAAATCATGGTAACGGCTATTCTCTATGTGATTACAATCGTCAAGGAACTCCGTTAATCGAAATCGTTTCCGAGCCGGATATTCGTACGCCAAATGAGGCTTATGCCTATTTAGAAAAATTAAAATCAATTGTCCAATATACTGGGGTCTCCGATTGTAAAATGGAGGAAGGCTCGCTTCGTTGTGATGCTAACATTTCCATTCGTCCAGTCGGTCAAGAAGAGTTTGGCACAAAAACAGAATTAAAAAACCTAAATTCCTTTAACTTTGTTCGTAAAGGATTAGAATATGAAGAAATTCGCCAACGTGAAGTTGTTCGTGCTGGTGGTGTGATTGATCAAGAAACACGTCGTTTTGATGAAGCAAGTAATAAAACCTTGCTGATGCGTGTGAAGGAAGGTTCAGATGACTATCGTTATTTCCCTGAACCGGATCTACCAGATATTTATATTGACGAGGAATGGAAAGCTCGGATTCGCGCTGAAATTCCTGAGCTTCCGGATGTACGCTTCAAGCGCTATACAGAAGAATTAGGATTACCTGAATATGATGCAGCTGTATTAACAGTGACCAAAGAAATGTCTGATTTCTTTGATGCGACTGTTAACTCAGGTGCTGATGCTAAACAAGCGTCTAACTGGATTATGGGAGAAGTCTCTGCTTACTTAAATGCCGAGCAAAAGGAACTTGATCAAGTGGCGTTAACTCCTGAAGGACTTGCAGGAATGATTAAGCTAATTGCAGATGGTACCATTTCTTCTAAAATCGCAAAAACTGTTTTTAAAGAGTTAATCGAAAACGGTGGCAATGCTGAACAAATCGTTAAAGACAAAGGTCTTGTGCAAATTTCTGATGCGGGTGCACTTCTTGCCATCATCGCCGAAATTTTGGACAAAAATCCGCAATCGATTGATGATTTTAAAAATGGTAAGCAAAAAGCTGTTGGTTTCTTAGTTGGACAAATTATGAAAGCAACAAAAGGACAAGCAAATCCACAAATGGTTAATAAGCTATTAGTTGAAGAAATTAATAAGCGTTAATTCATAGGAAAAGCGGAATTGCCTAATGATACTATGCTAGTTGTTTAAAACAGAGAAAAAGCTGATGGAGAAATTCATCAGCTTTTTTGTATGCCTAACAGTTGGTGGAAGCTATAAAAAAATGTCGAAACCAGACTAAAATCAAATCGACACTTTTTATAGCTATTTCCCAGGAAAACTCCAATTGCGGCAGAGGTTATTGCTGTTATTAATCAAACGTTTGATTAATGGGGAAAGTTGATTTCCGACAATCATTCTTGCAGGGAACTGTCGAATCTCGGTTTAACAAAAGGAAATTGATTCAATGTTTCATAATTTGGGTAGTGCACAAGAATTGTTTAAGTAAAAAATTTATCATATAATAGATATTGCCGTTATTTTTATAATTTTCTAAAAATAACGTTCGCCAAATTGTAGTTGATTGACAAGGGCAATCTCTTTTGAATTGTGCTATTCTATAGAGGCAGTGAATTGAGACTGTTTTTTTTTGTGGAAAATATATATTCGCTTTAAGGTAGGGACTTACATGCCCTTGACGAAACAAAGCGATAGACTTATGTTAGAGAATAGGGAATTTTATTAAAGAAAAGAATTAAACTAATAGGATGATGAAAATGAAACGAGCTAGAATAATCTATAATCCTACTGCGGGCAGAGAAATCATCAAACGCCATTTAGCTGAAGTATTAAATAAACTAGAAAGCGCGGGCTATGAGACTTCCTGTCATGCGACATCAGGCATAGGAGACGCTTCAGTGGCAGCCCGAATTGCAGTGGAAAGAAAATATGATTTAGTTATTGCTGCTGGTGGAGATGGAACGATTAATGAGGTTGTTAATGGGCTTGCTGAGCAAGAATATCGACCAAAGTTAGGAATTATTCCTGTTGGAACGACGAATGATTTTGCCAGAGCGCTACATATTCCTCGTGATGTAGAGGAGGCAACTGAAATTATCGTTAAAGGGGATACCATCCCTGTTGATATCGGAAGAATGAATAATAAGTACTTCATCAATATTGCCGGTGGTGGCCGAATTACTGAGCTGACCTATGAGGTCCCTAGCAAGTTGAAAACGATGTTAGGTCAGTTGGCTTATTATTTAAAGGGTATGGAAATGTTACCTTCCATTCGTGCTACGGAAGTTAGTATTGAGTATGATGGAAAACTGTTTGAAGGGGAAGTCATGTTGTTCTTAGTTGGCTTGACCAATTCTGTTGGTGGGTTTGAAAAGCTATCTCCAGACTCCTCGATTAATGATGGCTTGTTCACTTTATTAATATTAAAAAAGGCAAATTTAGCCGACTTTATTAGAATTGCTACCTTGGCAATTCGTGGTGAGCATGTTCATGACGAAAGGGTTATTTATACAAAAGCAAACCGTATTAAGGTAAATTCTAAAGATGTTGTGCAATTAAATCTTGATGGTGAGTTTGGCGGATTATTGCCAGCAGAGTTTGATTGTTTATTCCGTCATTTAGAAGTATTTGTACCCATTGAGGACATCCGACCGGAAGATCGTCCTAATCATTGGGAAAACGAATAAAAGGGTTCGCTCTTCATCGAGAGCGGCCTTTTTTGCGTTAAGGTATGGAATCAA
>CALCRD010000189.1 GCA_937894355.1 uncultured Bacillus sp. | reverse complement strand
GTCAATAATAAGGATGGATAAGAACCACTATATTTTCCAGTAACGATAATTTGTAAGGCGAAGCTAATTGCACAAAGGAATACCAAACCATCACCAATATTAAAACTAGTCGAATTGGTCATTGTTAGCAAATATAGCCCTGCTGTGGCAATCAGAACACCGATAATCGCGCTAGACCCAGGACGTTGTTTTAATAAAAGAAAGGAAAAAATGGGAACCAGGACAACCGATAATCCCGTAATAAATCCGGCATTTGATGAAGTTGTAAACAATAGTCCCATTGTTTGAGTAGCGTATCCGAGAAAAAGCCAAAAGCCCATCAAAAATCCAGCCAGTAACACTTTCCAATTAATTTGCTTTAATTGTTTTTTTTGAAAAAGTAAAAGCCATCCGCCTAACAAAATGGTGGCAATCAAAAATCGAACACCATTAAAGGAAAACGGTTTAAGAGAGGCCAGGGCATTTTGGACTAATACAAAGGTAGCTCCCCATACAAGAGCAACTAGCATAAGACTAATATCAGCAGTTAAAGACTTTTTCATCATCCACCTCATTATTCGCCATTGGTTGGGTTTTTCCGAATCGCAGCTCTGGCTAATTCATCAGCTTGTTTATTTTGAGCTGATGGAATCCATTTCATAAAGAACAAATCAAACTGTTTGGATAGTTCTAAGGCTTTAGCTAATAAAGGTGCGTATTGTTTGTTTTTGGTAAATTCTTTTTCGACTGCGCGATCAACTAATTCGGAATCAGTCCGAAACGATACAACTTTATAACCTTTATTAATGCATATTTCAAGCGCTTTAATGAATGCTGTAAATTCTGCTTCATGATTGCTCATCATACCTAGGGGAAGAGAGTGTTTTTCAAGAACCCCATTCCCTTTAATAAAGATTCCGGCACCACTTGGTCCAGGATTTCCTGCGCTTGCTCCATCAATATAGACTTCAATCAATGTAATATTCCTCCAATAAAGCGTAAACTATAGGTAAGTGTACCATAAAATGAGGGAAAAGCTTAAAGTATTTTAGCGGAATAATGATTGTGGAAGGGATGGTTTTAATGAAATATAAACTCGAGTGGAAATATAAAGGGAAAGGTCTACAACCTGTTTTATTCGAATCGGGATGGGTTGAGGGAGATGCCATTCTCCAAATAGGCGAGGAGCTTGACAAGACTGGAAAAGCAATCGATATATCGTTTCAAGATGAATTGGGAACAGACTGGAATCTTAAACAAATGCGCAAATTATTGGCAGATGTTGAAGAAGAAGCCAATGATTTAGTGGTCTTTTTTGATGGAGGTTTTAAAAAGGAAAGCAATCAAGCGGGTTTAGGTGTGGTCATTTATTTTCGTGAAGGGAAAAAGAAATATCGCATTAGGGCGAATGAAATGTTCGATGAAATGGAAACTAATAACGAAGCAGAATATGCAGCCTTTTACTTTGCCTTAAATCTCCTAGAAGAAATGGGGGTTCACCACATGCCATGTGTATTCAAAGGGGATTCACAGGTGGTTTTAAAGCAGCTCGAGGGAGAATGGCCTTGTTATGAAGAGCAGCTTAATAGGTGGCTGGATCGAATTGAAAATAAATTGCAAAACTTAGCCATCAAACCGAAATATTCCCCGATCCCGAGAACTGATAATAAAGAGGCTGATAAACTAGCAACACAAGCGTTAGAGGGCAAAATGGTCCATAGTAAAATGCAAATTATTTAGTTGCAACGAAAGGCGTGAAATCTTTGTCGCGAAAGGAATTATTTGCAGAAGTAGAACAGCTCTTAAATCAATACTGTGATGGCTGTTTTCTTTATCAACATCTAAAAAACGAGAAAGGAAGAAGAAATGCACACCGTTTTTGTATATCCAACTGCACGGTTGGTGAGAAAATAAAAAGCCTAGGAACTAAGCTTTCCTAAGACACAAGAAAGGCTGGCACAATGCCAGCCTGAATTCGTATATAATAGAAGTGCAATTATAGTTTTACAACATTTGCTGCTTGTGGTCCGCGGTTACCTTCTACGATTTCAAAAGATACTTCTTGGCCTTCCTCAAGTGATTTGTAGCCTTCTCCCTGGATCGCAGAAAAGTGTACAAATACATCGTCTCCACCTTCTACTTCAATAAACCCAAAACCTTTTTCATTATTAAACCATTTTACTTTGCCGTTTTGCATCGTACGATTTCCTCCTAAATCCTTGATGACACCAAAAGTGCCTAAGAAAAATATTATCATTGAAAAAAATATTGACCATTAGTAGTGAAAAACCAGATTAATATTTTGCTAAATGATGATTTTAATATACTATGAACAAATGGCTCTAGTCAAGGAATGTAAGCGCTTTTTTATAAGCTAAAAAACTACATATTTTGATGCTCGAAAAAATAATTTTGCCTATTTAGGCAGTTTTAGTTTTACATAAATATTTCCTTATCTCATATATATAAGTATGGTGAATAGTTCCTTAATTATCATTTGCATCAACGTCACTTTATTCAGTTCGCCTGAACTATAAATGAGGTGAAAAAATGTACAGGTTAGCATTCGAAGAAGAGGAATGGATTGTTCGATTTTCGCCTCACCTTTCCATTGATCATGAAGAAAGAGAGAAAATAGTTTCTCCATTACTCAATTTTGATAAAATACTTTCAAGCTTTAAACATGGTGATTCGTTTATCATTATGAATGATGATGTTGGGATGATTGTTTGTAGAGTAGAAAAAATCCCATCATTTATCCTTATCATTTCTTCGGTTATCCCAAAACAAAATTGGTTTGTGCAACAGGATCAATCGATAAATAAATTTCTACCTGGAAACACCCTATAAGAAATTTCGCGAAAAACCGGCCAAATTGCCGGTTTTTTTGTTACGAAAAAATATATTAATTTTCAAAAAAAACTGAAAATTATTGACGAAATGAGAATATACTTCATAATATAGAATAAAAGTTGCACTAGGTAAACAAAATGGGCTGGAGGAAATAATTGTGGACAAAGGGAACATAATGACTCTTCATGAAGGTCGTAAAGGAGACAGAATAAGAATTGCTAATCTGTCTATTGAAGGTGTAATGAGACGTCGATTATTGGACTTGGGGTTCGTCCCAGGGGCGATTGTTGAGGTACAACGAAAAAGCCCACTTGGTGACCCTGTTTGCTATAGAGTTAGTAGCACAACAATTGCCTTAAGGAAAGAAGAAAGTCAAAGAATTTTCGGGGAGCTGGTTTTAGATGGGATGTAATTATCGAATTGCTCTTGCAGGAAACCCAAATACGGGAAAAAGCACCTTGTTCAATTTATTGACAGGGTTAAAACAGCATACTGGCAATTGGGCGGGAAAAACCGTCGATGTAAAAGAGGGGATTTTTCAATACAAGACGGTTCAATACAGCTTAATTGATCTTCCGGGTACCTATTCATTATTTTCAAATTCCATGGATGAAGAGGTAGCACGTAATTATATTGTTTTTGAAAAACCTGATATCACCCTTGTTGTTGTAGACGCAACGGCAGTTGAGCGAAATCTAAATCTTGTCCTCCAGGTTTTAGAAATTACTAAAAAGGTAATTGTTTGTATTAATTTAATAGATGAAGCAGAAAAGCGGGGAATTAATATTAATGAAGTACTGCTAATGCGGAGATTAGGGGTTCCTGTCATTAAAGTATCTGCAAGAAATAAACAGGGAGTCTCCCAACTCCTCGATACAATAGACAGATTGATTTCCGGGGCAATCACTTGTGATCCAGCAGTATTAACATATGACGATGAAACAGAACGAAAAATCCAAACATTAGAAACCGAAATAAAACAGATTTTTGCTGATAAGGTTCCTTCTAGATGGTTAGCATTACGATTTCTTGATGGTGATATGAAATTAATTGAAGAAATGAGCAAACGATTTACTGTTTTAAAAGAGGGGGGAGCTTATGAATCTGCAAAACTCTGAAGAATTTTCTCATTCATTTGCCAGGCTTTTGCAGCAAGCAAGCGAGCTTACTTCCCATGACATGCGTGACAAAATGGTGGAACAGATTTATGAAAAAAGCAAGAGACTAACAAATGAGACGGTTAGTTATTCCGGTAATAAAAATGACCAGAATACCGAAAAGCTGGATGCGATTTTCACTTCACCTATTTGGGGATTTCCAATCATGCTGACGCTGTTGGGGATTTTGTTTTACTTAACCATTGCCGGGGCAAATGTTCCATCCTCGATGCTTGCACAGTTCTTTGGTTGGATTGAAGGCTTCCTCACACAATTCTTCACTACAATCGGTACACCGGATTGGGTTCATGGCTTGCTCGTTTTGGGGTTATATCGCGGAACAACATGGGTCATTAGTGTCATGCTTCCGCCAATGGCGATCTTTTTTCCGGCATTTGCTCTGTTGGAAAACTACGGTTATTTGCCAAGAGTGGCTTTTAATATGGACCGATTGTTTAAAATTGTCGGAGCCCATGGAAAACAGTCCTTGACGATGGCTATGGGGTTTGGTTGTAACGCTGCAGCGGTGATGTCAACGCGAATTATTGAATCACCACGGGAACGAATGTTAGCCATTTTAACTAATAATTTTGTTCCTTGTAATGGGCGTTGGGGAACTTTAATTGTCCTATCCTCCTTATTTATGGCAGCAGGATTTACGCAAGGAATGAAATCACTGGTTACAACAGGGGTAATCGTTGGAATCGTCTTGTTTGGCATAGTTGTCACCTTCTTTGTATCGTGGATTTTATCCAAAACAGCATTAAGAGGAGTTCCAACCCATTATACTTTAGAGATGCCTCCTTTTAGAAAACCAAAAATTTTCGATACCGTGATAAGGGCTTCGCTTAATCGGTCGCTTTCCGTATTAATTCGAGCCGTTAAAGTTGCAGCACCAGCAGGATTATTTACTTGGATTTTAGCCAATATCGATGTAAGTGGTCAAAGCTTACTATTATATATTGTCAATTTTCTAGAACCTTTTGGGCATTCCCTTGGACTTGATGGATATATCCTTATGGCGTTTATCATCGGGCTACCAGCAAACGAAATTGTGTTACCGATTCTGTTAATGGGATACTTGTCCACAGGTGCATTAATTGAAGTGGATGAAATGAAGGATTTAAAGTTAATATTTATTGAACATGGCTGGACCTGGTTGACTGCATTAAATGTGATGCTCTTTTCTTTGCTACATTTCCCATGTGGTACGACATTAGTGAATATTTATAAAGAAACTAAGAATATCAAGTGGACCTTCATGTCTTTCTTAATACCGACTGTAATCGCCATTTTTGTCACCTTCGTTATCGCGCAAACCGCTCGGATGTTTGGATGGGTGTAATGCTTATATATGTTATTTATTGTAAGTTTTTAAAAAAAGAAAACCCCCAAATTATGATATTTACATAAATTTTGGGGGTTCAATTACATTAAGGATTAGCAACACACTTACCGAATAACTATTTTACAATTTTATAGGAGAGTATTTATCATTTACTTTTTTTTTTAGAGTAAAATAAGTAATTTCAAAACCGAAGAAACCAATGACTAATGAGGCCCCAACTGCGTTATAAACACTAACAAAGTTTATAAATGCTAAAAAGCTTATAG
>CALCRD010000188.1 GCA_937894355.1 uncultured Bacillus sp. | reverse complement strand
TTTCCTTACAAAAGACACCGATGAAGATGGAAAAATTGATTTATATGGTACGGCCATCTTTGGCGCTGAGGCCAAACGATATGTTTGGTTTGCCGAACGTTATTTATCGATGGGTGCAAACTATTTTGATGAAAATATGCAGCCTTTAATTGCCAATGAATTTGGTGAAAAAGCCTTACAGGATTTGATCAATCTTAATGATAGTGGCGCTACTCCGCCCAATTCAATGTATGACTGGATAGACTTGAACAATGCTTTTCTCCATGGTGACATAGCTATGACGGTTCAATGGAGTGATACTGCTCGGTTTTCTTTTGACAAGGAGGTTTGGGATTCACAGGTCGAGAATAAAGTTGGTTGGTCGTTGGTTCCTGCAGCAGATGCCAATAATCCTCGAGGTGGAGTCTGGATTGGTCGGGTAATCGGTATTTCCAAGCAATCGAAGCATGCTGACAAATCATGGCAGGTTATTTCCTATATAACTTCCAAAGCTGTTAGTCAAAAGGCAACTATCTCCAAAGGCACCATTAATGACCCTTATCGATACAGTCACTTTTCTGTAAAAGGAAAAGGAGCCTTTCCAACTAATGATATGAACCAGGATTTTCTAAATACAGTTGAACAAAGCCTTAAAAATCCTAATGCCGATTTGATGATTCCTGGTGGATGGGAATATATGCAAGTTCTTGATAAAAATATTAATTTAGCCTTAATTCATAAAATTACAGCACAACAAGCACTTCAAGATACGGCTATAGAGTGGAATAAAATTACAGACCGTTATGGTCGCGAGGCACAATCAACAGTTTACCAACAGTGGTTAGCTTTACTTGAGGAGGTAAGGAGTAATGAGGTGGCTAAATAAGCTAGCCTTCCGATTTTGGTTGTGCATAAACAGTATTGTCCTTACCGGAATCTTCGCCTTTAGTGCAATTAACTATTTCCAAGAATCAGCCCATCTTAAGGAAGCCTTAAAAACCGAGGGTATTACCGCCGCAAATACAGTAAATTCGGTCATTGGCTTACATATGCTTAAGGGGGATTATTCACAAATTACACCCTTAACCTATTCTTTACTAGCGGAACCGAATATCGCTTATGTAATTGTCCGAGACAAAGACGGGATTACCATTAATCAAAAAGGCGAAACGACAATTAATAAAGATGAAATCATGATTGAAAAAGTACCACTGGAATATTTTCAAGAAAATGTCGGTGAAATCGAAATCGCCTTATATACTGCACCTTTACAAGAAAAGCTCAATGAACTGTTTATTAATACTCTGATAATAGCCTTAGTACTGTCGCTCTTTTCAATTGTTATTTCCACCCTTTTCAGCAGAAGATTAACACTACCTATCAAAAAACTAATTAAAGCGACCCAGCAAATATCAGAGGGAAATCGCAATGTCGAAGTAGAAGAAGATAATATTTTTGAAATTCAGCAATTGTCAGTAGCATTTAATAAAATGACCCAGAAGGTTAACAATCACGAAGAAATTTTAGTTGAAGAAATAAAAAATGCCACCATGGACTTATCAGGAAAAATCGCCACACTTGAGGCGTTGGGGAAAATATCTAGTTCTGTTTTAGAAGATGATATCTTAAAATCTCAAGTAATGAAAAATATTTTAGAAAGCATAAAAAGGAATATCAAGGTCGACCGAATTTCTCTTGCGTTATTAAATAAAAAGGGCCATATGGAAGTATATCGTTTGGACGAAGGTGGAAATATCCTCACCTCTGCCATTTACAAAGGGAATACGCCCTTGCATAAAGCAATACTGAATAAAGAAAACGCCATTCATAATAAAAGTTCGATGACCCTATCTAATTATGGAAAACAGTTAATTAATAGTGGCATGCAATCTTTGTTGGTCATGCCGATTATCGCTAAAAGTGATGCCATTGGCACATTAAATATTGCTAGCTCTTTACCAAATTATTTTTCCAAGCAAATGGTTAACGGCCTTTCGGTTTTTACAAACCAAATAGCCTTAGCATTAGACCGAATAACCGCCTATGAATCATTACAATATTTAGCTTATCATGATTATTTAACTGATTTGCCTAATTACCGACTGTTTAAAAACCGGTTGACAGAAACAATTGAAGCCGCAAAAATGCAGCCAAATCGGCAATTTGCGATTTTGTTTTTAAACATCGATCGCTTCAAAATGATTAATGACACCCTTGGCCATTCGATGGGAGACCTGTTATTAAAGCAAATTTCCCATAAATTATCGCAATGTATTTCTCAAAAAGAATCGATCGCCAGGTTTGGTGGAGATGAATTCTCGATTCTCTTACCTAATATTGCCGACCGCGAAGAAGCTGTTGTTCTAGCAAAAATACTTCTCAAAGCTTTGGAGTCCCCTTTTATTTTAAAAGGGTATGAAATTTTGGTTTCCACAAGTATCGGAATTTCTTATTTTCCAACTGATGGAAGGGATGCTACCAAATTAGTCAGAAACGCTGATCGGGCTATGCATCGAGCAAAAGAGTTGGGAAAAAACAATTATGCCATCTATAACCACAGTAAGGATGACCATTCCGTTGATAAGTTAATCTTAGAAAATGATATGCGGAAGGCGCTACAGAATAATGAGTTTTTGGTTTATTACCAGCCGAAAATCGACTTGCAATCAGGTACGGTATCCGGAATTGAGGCATTGGTTCGCTGGATGAGTCCCCATAAAGGACTGGTATCACCTGCAGAATTTATTCCTTTAGCTGAAGAAACTGGACTGATTATTAAAATCGGAGAATTTGTATTAAGAGAAGCTTGTCGACAGTGTGTTAGTTGGCAATCTACCGGTTTACCAGCAATCCCTGTGTCTGTCAATTTATCAATTAGACAATTGTTGCAATCCAACTTGGTAAGTTCGGTTGAAAAAATATTAACAAGCACTGGGATTAATCCTGAGCTCTTAGAACTAGAAATTACAGAAAGTTTGTCGATGGATATTGAAAAATCGATAAAAATATTAAAAGGGCTGAAGGCGTTAGGTGTGCGGATCAGCGTCGACGATTTCGGAACTGGTTATAGTTCGCTTAATTATCTGCGCCAGTTGCCCATTGATCGCGTTAAAATTGATCAATCCTTTGTTAAAGACATGACCTTAAACCCTAGCAATGAAGCAATTGTGGCTACCATCATTACGATGGCCCATAATTTAAAACTTAATGTAACAGCCGAAGGCGTCGAAACTGAAGAACAACTCAAGCTGTTGGAAGTATATCGCTGTGACGAAATTCAAGGGTATTACTTTAGCAAACCCTTATCGGCAAGCGATTTCGAATTAAGGTTTCCGGATATTGTTAGAGAAGCCAAGAAGTGGGGGAAAGCGGAAAAGCGCTCGCATTAGTTGCGGTAAGCCCTTTTTGGATATCAACTTGGGGTTTAGCACGTATGAAACATAGGTTGATTGTGTAGTGGTAGATTCCACTCCAAGATTCATTTGTGATACCGTGTAAGGAAGTTCTGATCCAATTTATAGTGAAACGGCTTGCGAATCTCTCGCATGCCGTTTTTTATACTGGATTTCGTTGTTTTAAAGAATCAGTTCTGGGTGAGTATTGATGTTGATTTTTGCCCCATTAAATCTAAATGTCTTGGATGTCGATTGCGGTTCGTAATCTTTTTATTGCTTGTTGGTGCAGTTGCGAGATACGAGATTTATGAAGTCCCAACACTCGGCTTACTTCGGTTAAGCTTAGATTTTCATAGTAGACTAACGCCAAGATTAGTTTTTCACGTTCGGGAAGCGAATCAATCTGCACGGCCAATCTTTTTTTTCGTTCCTTTGCCTCTAACCACTCATCTTGCTTAACATTGTAGTGATCCTCAATTTGCTGATATGCGTCCCTTCCGTTTCCTTCATCGGCGTTCCTTTGTTCATCCAAGGACTCTTGCTTAATAAAGGAAAGCTGCTGTATGGTTTGCTCATATTCTTCGATGCTAATCCCTAAATGCCAGCTTACTTCTTGAGCTGTCGGACGGCGCAAATAGATCTGCTCCAGCGCTTCCATTGCCTGACGAATCGTTTTTTCCTTTTTACGTAACGTCCGCGAGATATGGTCGGATTTCCGTAATCCATCTAAGATTTCACCGCGAATCCGTTGGACGGCATAGGTTTCAAACTTGACCCCCTGAGCAGCATCAAACTTGCGGCTTGCATCCCACAATCCAGTCATCCCAAAAGAGAATAGCTCATCTTCATCGGCTTGGCTGGATAAACTCTTTTTCATTTGGGCCACAACAGTACGAACCAATGGAATATATGCTTCTAGTCCGTCGTCTACTTCGAAGTTCACAATCTATCCCCCCTCTGACTTGAATGTTAGAGCACTACAAGTTTGAAAACTGGCCGAAATTCCTTGTTTGGGTCGATTATCTTTTAAGTAAGCGTGACAGATTGCGGATAAAGCCCTTTAAACCGCCACTTTCGGCAGAAACCTCTGATGCCCCTGATACAAATCGTTCTGCTAATTTTTTTATCATAATAGAAGCAGGAGAACGTGGGGCGGCAATGTAAAAAGGGACTTGCCGTAAAACTGATTGCAGGATTAGTCCGTCCTCTGGAATGGCTCCGAAAATTTTTAATTCCTTGTTCAAAAACGTTTGCACGGCCATTTTAAATTTCCCTGCAATCTCCATTCCCTCCATTGGTCTGGAGACACGATTTACCACTAACTGAAAGGATAATGATGGCAACTGGCTATGCAACATTTTCACGACAGAATAAGCATCAGCCATGGCCGTTGGTTCGGGGGTTATCAGCAGAATCACATCATCTGCTGACAAATGGCATTGCTGAGATTCCTTGGTAAGTCCCGCGCCGGTGTCGATAATAATAAAGTCAGCATAGCCATGCAGTTTCTCTAATTCTTGAAAAAAATAACTACGGTCAACCTCCTTGAGTTGCAACAGCTGCTCAAAGCCTGACCCTCCTGCCAAGTATTCTAACCCCTTCGGACCAGTCTCCAAAACCTCCCAAATAGTTTTTTGTTGCTGAATCATATCCATTAAGTGAAATTTCGGAGTTGTCCCCATCAATATATCGATATTAGCCATTCCGATATCAAAATCGATTACGACTACTTTCTGACCAAGTTCCATCAAGCTCAAGGCAAAGGCAATGGCAAAATTGGATTTTCCTACTCCACCCTTTCCGCTGGCAATGGTGACAACCCGCGATGAGCGCTGATTGGTCGGTAAGGAGTTAGACAGTTGTCTTAATTGATGTGCTTGATCTTGAATCATTCTCATCGACTCCTAGTAACTTTTTCGCCAAAAAACAAGGGTCAGCAGTCATGATATCCTGTGGTACACCTTGTCCTAAGCATATATAGGACAAAGGATATGGGTAATGATAAAGCATGTTAAGGGCTACTCCGTAGCAACTGGTTTCATCCCATTTTGTTAAAATCAGCTTGTCAATCGGCACCGATTTCATCCGCTCAACTATTTTCCGCATGTCTCGCCAACGGGTTGTCATGCTAAGAACCAAGTAGTTTTCCTGTGGTTCGTCATATCGTAAATATTGATTAATTTCTTCAATATACTCATCTTCAAGGTAATTACGACCAGCGCTATCCATGAAAACATAGTGACAACCTTTAAGCTCTGCCATGGCTGTTTTCAATTCGTCGGGTTTGCCAACAACTCCTAACGGGACATTTAAAATATTGGCATAGGTTTTTAGTTGTTCGACCGCGCCAATTCTAAAGGTATCGGTTGTTAGCAGGCCGACGCGCTGTCGTTGCTGAAAAACTCTAGCGGCGGCGAGTTTGGCAATTGTCGTCGTTTTTCCAACACCGGTCGGTCCGACTAAAGTAACGAATGATGAAGTAGGTGTGGTAGGTTCTTTCGTTATCCCCTCATCAAAAAGCTGCTCGATAATCGCTAGCAGCGTGGCTTCAATTTCCTGTTCTTTCATTGAATCAATATGACCATGCATCATATTGGCTTTTTTTAAAATATATTGAATCACTTCAGCATCAACTTCATGTTCTTCCAAACGTATCATCCATTTTTCTAGGGACTTTGGTACTTTTTGCGCATGAGCGCCATCCTGAACCATAGCCCGAATTAGTCCCTTCATTTCCGAAAGCTCTTTCAATACTTCCTGTTGTGAATCAGTTTTCGGAGGTTGAAGTTCGGAAACTTGGAGCTGTGAATGTGCAGACTGTTGAACAGCTTCGTTTGGTTCTTTTGATGCTTGGTTCGGCATTGGAATTGAATGATTGATTGGATTTGCGACTAAAGCCGCTGACACTGGATTTGGATGATTGATTGGATGTGCAGCCTCCGATAAATCGGCCGCAGCGACTACCTCTACTTGGCGTCTGCCAAATAAGCCGAAGAAGCCACCTGTCCGAATCGGTTTTGTTCTTAAAATGAACGCCGCTTCACCAAGATCTTGAAAAATTAACGGATAGGCATCAGGCAAATTGTCGACGATATATGTTTTGATTTTCACAGATTCACCACTCCTACACTTTGCACTTCAACACTTGGTTCTAACTCGTTATATGACAGGATCGGTATATCCGAAAATGTCCGTTCCACTAGCTGACGGACGTACATTCGGATTCCTGAAGACGTTAAGATAATTGGACTGACTCCCATTTGCACCATCTTTTGAATGGATTCCGTAAACGAATGAATCACCTGATTGGAAGATTCAGGGTCAATCATCAGGATATCACCTTGCTCGGTGCGCTGAATCGAGTCTGCTAGTTTCTTTTCAATCCCAGCTCCAACCTGAATCGCATGAATAACCCCATTTTTGGCATACTGGGAGGTCAATTGGCGCGCTAACGCTTGGCGCACATATTCCGTTAGTATCTCGGGATTTTTGGTATAGGTTGAGTAATCAGCTAGTGCCTCGAAAATGACTGAAAGACTGCGAATCGAGACATTTTCTTTCAACAACTTTTGTAGCACCTTCTGAATATCCCCAACCGATAAGGTTTGTGGGACAAGTTCTTCGACTAAGGACGGATAACTTTCCTTAACGTGCTCGATTAACTGGGTTGTCTCTTCGCGTCCGATTATCTCGTGAGCATATTTGCGAATCGTTTCTGATAGATGTGTACTAATCACCGACGATGGATCGATAATCGTATAGCCAAACAGCTCTGCTTGTTCTTTAGTTTGTTCACTTATCCACAACGCCGGAAGTCCAAAGGTTGGTTCAATTGTTTCAATTCCCTCAATTCCATGCTCTTCATCACCAGGATTTAACATCAGGAAATGGTCTAATAGAATTTCTCCCTTGGCCACTTCGTTTCCCTTAATCTTAATGATGTATTCATTAGGGCGGAGCTGGATATTGTCGCGAATCCTTACCACTGGTACAACTAATCCCAAATCAAGGGCAATTTGCCGGCGGATAGCCACTACTCGGTCTAATAAATCACCACCTTGATTGGCGTCGGCAAGAGCAATCAGCCCAATGCCAAATTCATATTCAATTGGATCTTCACGAAGCAGGTTAAACACATTTTCTGGCTTGCGAACATCTTCCAGTTCCTGCTCTGATTGCTTGCTTTCTAGCGACTCTTCTTGTTTACTATGATTCTTTTGAATCTTATAAGCGCCAAAAGCTAACAAACCAGCGATTCCCCAGGTTAAAACAATACCAATTGGCGTGAAAACACCTAGGAGAGCAATACAGCCAGCAACGATAAACAACAGATTTGGATGAGAAAACATTTGTTGGGACAAGTCATCTCCCA
>CALCRD010000187.1 GCA_937894355.1 uncultured Bacillus sp. | reverse complement strand
AATCAACACGGAAGACACAAGTCCCCTTTTTTTTGCACTATATAATCGAAATGAAACACGACTTAATAAAAAAAGATTAACATATCCAGCCCTTTATAAAATTGTGAAAGAAGCCGTTTATTTGGCTGGGAAAAATGTAAAGGTTACACCCCATTGGTTCCGCCATACCTTTGTGACTCTCCTTCTAGAAAATGACGTACCTTTAGCAGTGGTAAAAGATTTGGCTGGACATTCTGATATTTCCACCACGAATATATACTTAGAACGAGTGAATCAGGATCATACTCATTTTCATTTAAATAAAGTGAATATTTTTAAGTGATTCTGATACTAATTTGGTACAGAGACTAGGACAACTATCGTAAAAAAGCATGGATAAGTGTTCTAGAAGCCATTAGGATCCAGTTTTCATATATTCCGTAGCTGTAGGTTATTATCTTTGATTCATCAATTATTTATAGTATGAACGTACTATAATAAATAATAAATTATCAAAACCCCACAGTTAAAGGGTTTATCTTTCAGGGCAATATAAAAAGGAGGACGGTTCACTATGCCTTATGGATTTATTAAAAACATTGAACATAAAGGGTACAGTGTTGTGACGGTTAATAGCTATGAAAACGTACTTGACCAATTTTTCAAATACTTAAAGGCCATCTATCCTGAAAATAAGGAGCCCTTTCATATTTCTCCAGCTGATATTAAAAATTACTTAAAATCGCAACAAGAAAAAGGTAAAAGCATCTCTACTCTCAACAAAGAATTAGCAATAATAAAGACTTTGTTTCATTATCTTTGGGAAAGAGATAAAATACCGGTGGATCCAACCGTGAAAATTAAACGATTTAAACCAGAAAAGGAATCAATAATAGAAGTGAGCTATAATGAAATACTTGCTGTTTTGGAAAAAGTTCTAAAAAACCAGGGGTACTCTAAATTAAGAAAAGCTATATTTCTTTTGGCCATAAAAGGTTTAAAGACAGCAGATTTTCACTTTACAAAAGACGATGTTGTAGAAAACACCCAAAAAGACAAAGTAGTCATTAATTTACAAAATCGTTTTATCATTTTACGAGGTTCTGAAGCTACGTACTTTCAAGAATACTATGATGAAGCAGTTTTTAATGGGAGTACATACGTGTTTACAACTAAGAAGCATGGGGAACAGTACGGAGGACCGATTCAGGTTATGTCCATTCTTAATCATTTAAGGGCGATTTCAGATGATTACCTATCGGGGAATCCACAAACTTTAACTTTACTGTCGATTCGAAGAGCATTTGCCTTTCATTTATATTCTAAAAATACACCAATACAATCAATAGCGAAGAATCTTGGAATAGAGGAAAATTCAGCCTCTAATTATTTGAAGAATCTTACCAAAAGCATTTAAAAAAAGTTATGTGCAAATATTTTGTATTTTAACCGCAACCCATAATTGGATAACTGCAGCTATCATTACCTCTGGAGCTCTATTTAGATCAATTGACAGACACGGATATATTAAGGGGCAGTTGAGGACAAAGCAATTACTCTCATTTTAAAGAAATATGTTGGGGAAATAGGGCTGGATGTGAATGATTTTTCGGCCCATATCCTTCGTAATGGATTAGCAACAAGTGCAGCTATGTATGGTATGACTGAAATCGCAATTATGAAACAGACTGGACATAATAACAGAGGCATGGTTAATCGGTATGTTCAGGCGGGATTGAGGTATAAAAATAATAATAATAATAATAGTAGTATTTTGAACAATTTGTAATATTAGTGGGAATACCTTTGCCAAAACTTCAATGGCAAACCCAGATATATTTAGAATAAGAGAAACATCGTGAGTTGAATAAAAGAGAAGCCATGAATGGGTTGGCCAGATCTTTGTTCTTTACCTACATTACAACGAAAAAAAATTAGAATTAATAAAAATAGGGTAGAATGACTGACAAACGTTAATATTTAGCTATCGCAAAGTCTCTATTTGTTATCAAAAAGCAGCAAACTTTATGAAAAGATCGAATTACAAACAATATAAAAACAATTTCTTTACTAAATAGGGCTTCTTAGTGTTGCTAGGGAGCCCTACAAGCAAATTAGATTCAGTTTTATGGGTAATCGGCCTTTTCATTTTAATTTGCTGTATTCATAGAAATCCTTTTTCCCTTCCCAAACCACCGGTTGTTTAGTGAATAAAATCCCTTTATATTAATCCTACTATTTGAAACTTGGTGGACTCCATGTAAACTCCAGATTTATTTGGTAAACTAATAAGATTTTTAGTATACTAAATCCTGTCAACTATTCAGTCCTTTTAGCCGATACCAGGCTAGATCAATGTATCTGTTACGCTTACTATCCCATTCAAAAGTAACTAAATTATTCACTTCCTAGTTTTCTATCCATGATTTTATCAAATGCATAAGTACCTATAACTTTATCTAGACAAGATAATTCAACTGTTATAGCAATATCCTCAGTAGAATTTGTGAATCCTAGACTACCTTTATTAGAGCTGATAATTAAAGTTGCAATTTCAAGATCCCGCGGATCTCCTATGTACATATTATCAACATCACAAAAAAGAACTGGAACTAAATTGTTCAGTGGGATAAGGATTGGATCCCTGTTTAAACCTTTATTGTTTTGTGATTGGGGTTGCAACAGGATAATTAGAATATACAACGATAAGGGCCCCACCAATAAACCGCATTTTACAACGGTAAGGAAATTTCAATATTAAAATGCCTAATTTCTCAAGTTAATGCGAAGAAATTAGGCGCTTTTCATTGTTTCATTAAAGGACCCTAGTGGAATAACGATACTTTTTAAACTTTATTATGATCACAAATTTTACATTAATGTTTTAAGGTTAAATAAACCAACGGTTTGAACTTTCTTACCCTCCTTGCATCCAATTAGAATTTGAGATCTAGCTTTATTGATCTATTATCTACCCTGATTACGGCCAAAGGAATTTACCACCAATGCCATCTTTTGTACCACTCATTGACAAATAATTTACCAGCCAATGACTCCCCATTTACCACCAAAAAAATCTCTTCGACACCGTCAAAGGCGGGGCGAATCCCTTCTACCGACCGTTCCAAAGGCATCCTTGACACTGAGCCTCCTGCGGATATGATGTGGCAGCCCTTGCTGGCATCCCCTTGGGGCGCTCCCGATGGTCGCTTGGGGGCTGCCAGCCGGACAGCCTATCATATCCGCCTTCTCAGTATCAAGGATCGCTCCGCTTGCCTTTTCCACTGGGATCTTATTTAACCAAGTTAACATATTTAATAACTTCTTCTCATCTTGATAAATAGAGTTTAACAACAAAAAATCTAGACTCTATCAACATTGAGGAAGATATATAAAAATAAAAAAGAGATAATTGGTCAGTTAGAATTCTGCTCAATCACCTGTCTAAAGATGTGTAAAATAGTCGGCTTGTTCCCTTTATTAACTTTGCATTTCTAACTAGATTATTTACAGCACTAGCAAAATAACAAATTTATATTTCATAATTTTAAGTTATCCACAACTAAAACCAACTATATCTTTCCATTAACTTCCGATTTGTTAGCTCAGTCAGTCAAATTGTCTTAATAAACGCGTCATAGCCTATCGCTTTTAATTCTGCAGCAAGGCGCTCAGCATTCTTTTTATCGCGGAAAGCTCCAACTTGTACGCGGTAAATATCAACGGTTGGCGCTAGTTTCGGTGCTGGTGCTGGCTTTGGCTGCTCCACCGGCTTATAAGCCCGTCCAGTAAACAGGCAATAAGCTTTTACCACAGCTTCGGCATATGCTTTCCAGTTTGCATTGAAATGATTGAAATCTGCTTCGTTATCGAGGAAAGCATACTCCACGATATTTACTTTAACGGCTCCTGTTCTTCGGTGCATATAGTAGTAATCGCTACCGCTAGAGTTTTTGCGAAAATAGACTTTCACCGCATTTTGTCCAGCCGCAAATAGTTGTTCTTTAATTGCGTTCGCTAGTTTTCCATCATCATAAAGACTGTGAATGACCTCTGCGCGATCCCCACCGCCAATGTTTAAATGATTGGAGATACAATACTTTGCTCCACTGTTTTTAACAGCAGCTACCCTAGCCTCTTCCCCTAGATCAACGTCATTGTTTCTAGTGATTGCGACAGGAACACCCAATTGCTTAAACCGATCATATTGATAGAGTGATATTTTTAAATTGAAATCTTCTTCACGGCCAAACTTCGATGTTCCCCCTGGGTCCTTCCCTCCGTGACCTGGATCAATCAGTAATTCTGCCATTAGTTCTCCCTCTTTTCAAATGTGTTTTTTGTGCCGGAATACAAGCCACTAGCTGATAATCCTAGCATGGAACCAATGACAATTCCTTCTTTTAGGGGTCTCTCCAACATTTCGCGGAAAACATACGTTAAGGATTTGTTCAGGAAAACTTAGGATTCCTAACACCTTATATATAAAGGGTTTATAAGGATTTTCCATATTCCTTGCTGTTCAATAACTCATTCACTTATCTACATTCAGGAAATTGGTCAAAAATAAGTTTCTTTACACTTTTGATTAGCATAGCGTATAGAAACTGCGTTTTTTCTATGTCGAAATATGCTTAACATTTGTTTTCCGCGAAATGTTGGTTGTACCCCTAAATTGACTAATTATAAAGAAATTAAAGTTGTCAATGGAACCAGAAAAAAGCCTACAGGACGCTTAATGAAAGAGTCTAACTTTAATGGAGTCACTACATGAATATCCGCCTTTATATTTTAAATAATGTTTTTATTAGTAGGGAATTGTTTAGTATTATTTTTAGTCCATGTAAATGATAAACATCAAAATTTGCAAGCAAATGATTTTTCAACGCCGTTTAAATCATCCGTTACTGCTTTACTATCAGGGACCCTTAAAATTCTTAAAAGTTTCGCAACAAATATTGATAAGCAGTAAATTAAAATAGTTTGAACTATTACTGCGATCCAAAGTAAAATAATTGAAATTTCAATAAAAGTCATTACTTCCCCACTCCACCTATAAATTTATTTATGCTTCTATATATTTCTAAAATATAAAGTGTTAATTTACCAAGTAACAAGGAGAATAAAGCTATTAATATAATAACAAAAGAATTTTTATTTATTATTTCTAAAAGGGATCCATGTCCATAAATAAAAATAATAAAATAGATAAATGCAATATTTCTAATTACTAATTTCCAAGAAATCTTATAATCTCCTAAAATTCCACCACACCCACAGGAAATGTCAGTATGTCCACGAATAAGGTTTCTCATTATTAAATAAATATAAACTCCTAATAATCCAACAGAAACAACAGAAACAATTAACTTAACATACCCCAAAAACAAGAGAATTCCTATGCAAATCTCTAAACTAGAAACAATTATACTTATCCCCTTTAGCATTGCTTCTGGAAGAAATGCTAAAAAATTATAATCTTTTATTTTAATTAAATGTTCATTAAAATTTCCTATTTTCGAATAACCTGAACTTAAAAATATAACCCCTAAAATAACTCTAATATATAGGATGAATTCATCCACTATAACCTTCCTCCCTCAATAAATATGATTTATCAATGGTTTGACCCGTTTGTGAAATGTCAAAAATATATTTTTTCAACAAAGTTCCTGTCATATTTCATTTTTATGTTTAACTATTTCATAGTATAGGTACGCTAAATGGTAACAACTGGAGGATGTTGTAAAATAGTGCTATTAATGTATGTGTTGCTCACTAGATCTTTGCCTAGCTCATGATGACGTGCCCTCCCGTGTCTCTGGGCAACTTTGTGACTCCAGAAGATTTCCTTCGTCAATTTACTTCCAAACATTGATCCAACGAAAAAGCTTAGCCTCCATTCTTTTTATTATACGGGGATAACTGAACCGTCCGTCTATTAAAATAAGAGCGAACACTAGTGCACCTTTCTATCACTCTCGGTTTGCAGATTATCGTCCAACTATTTTGACTGCTTTACATGCAAATAATTAACCAAGGCAAGGGTGAATACCCACCGTTTGTCCCAATAATAGATATACTCTCATCCTTAATTATATTCAAATTTTATTTTTAAGAATTGTTACCATGACAATCTTTATAGCAATTGTTTCTTAGTGATATTAATAGTTCAATTAAACCATCTCAACTACTATTCTTTACTTTTTGATTGAAAAATTCCCAGAAACCAGGAGCATCTATTTCTTTTATTTTATGCTCTATTTCGATAATTTTTAGTTTAATTTCCTGCTTTAAATCTTCCCTGTCAACATAGTTAGTTTGATGAAGTTCTTTATTAATTTTTGGCTCAAGAAAAATTAATAACTCTTTAATTCCTAACTCATTTAAGAATATTTGTTCATTCAATTACTTTGACTCTCCATTTCTATCAAAAGGTATCCTTTTAACTTTTTTATTGCTTGAATCTTAATTTGTGAAACATTTTGTGGACTTACTTGAAAATGGGAGGCTATTTCAGTGTTTGTCCAATCAAAAATATACGAAAGAGTTAATATAGATTGTTGCTTTTCGCTTAGTTTTTTAATCCCATTAATTACAATTGTATCTGTTAAATTTGAATCCCAATCTTTTCCGACTAGTTCTTCTTCATAGTTAATTTCCTTATAGAAAAAACTATCTAAACCATTATTATTAGCAGTTTTATCTAAAATTAATTGATATCTGTCACTCTCCCTCCTCCTTTTTTTGTCATAATCAATCGCAAAAAATCTTATCAGTGAGGATAAATATTTAATCTTTTTTGTATTTTTATAAAAAATCTTAAAACGTTTATCTAATTCTGTAATAAGTTCTGAATCCCGTGATTCAATAACTTGATATAACAGAACGTAGTTTTTCTGGTCTGAAAAAAATTTTTTTACTACGGGTTCCTTAAAAAAGTCACTATAGTTTATTAAAAATTCCTTCACGCTTTTTGATGGTATTAATGTATTTTTTTGCATGCCTTTCAACCCCCTCTATAGATAAAAGTGAATTAAAAAGTTGAAAATAAATACATTTTTTCAAAAAATGATGAATTTTGTAATTTTTTGCCGTTAACAGAACACGCGTTCTATTAGCTTTAACTCACAATAAAATTTTTTTATAGTTTATTTCACTAAATGAAATTTCACTTTTCTTTTTAAGGACTGAACAGTATACAAGTCAGTTTCACTCTCCTTAAGAAAGGATGTTACTAATGAAAAGTAATGAAAATCTTATTAAATGCTATTGTGAATCTAGGAAAGCCCAAACTTTTTTTACTAATTGTCTCAACAATGCCCATTCATTAGAAGAAAAGGAATTAATATACGAACTAATTAGCCAAGCTGTTGAATCTTCAAATAAGATTCGCAACTACTGCTCTAGTAGAGAAAAGTAACTTGTTTTTAAAGGAATTCGTAGAAGGATTATTCAGTATCATCAAGATTTGTGTGCTGAGTACTTTTTCACCTAATGTTACGGTATTCCTAAACTTTAAAGTTAAAATCATTATTGTATAGCAGATTAGGTTAAGGTATAAATCCACAAAACTTTGAATATCAGTTCGAGTTCAAGTACCATCATACTCAACTTACAGTCCTTACCGGTCAAAGTCTTCTTTATATCAAAAAAAATTTACGCGAGCCTTTTATTACAGAAATTGAATAAATATTCATATGGAGGTAGGTCGAAAGTATGGGACGCAAAGAGGATTCTTGTTTAAAATTCCATAAATTTATAAATGAAAATAAAGGGTTTTTAAATAACCAAATAATTAAAGCTTTTTTGTCAAAGGAAGAGAACTATCAATTATTTAAAAAGGCCCTTTGTTATCCGACTTTGCAAAATCAAGAACTCTTAGACAAGACATTTCGTGCTTTTTATTTTTATATTCGTTTTACTGCATATGTATCTTCAACACTTTACTTTCACGGAATTAATTTAGATAAAAGGATTCGAAAAACAAATTATCGATTTCCAATAACGTTAGATCAACCTATGGACTATAATTCAGAGATATCCCATAAGGACTTAGTCGAACATCGCGAGAATTTCGAAATAGAATCAGAAAATCTTTTGGATTATATAATCAATCCTAACCTGTACGATGCTTTACAAGAAATAACACCCAATCAAATGGAAATTTTGCACCTTGTGTATGTAAAAGGATTTACAGATACAGAGGTTAGTTTTCTTTTAAATAAATCACAACAGGCAGTTTCAAAATCACGTAGTAAAGCGTTGAAGAAAGTCCGAAAGTATATGGAGGGCATTTCAGGAGAGTATACTATGTAGTTCTAAATAGAAAGGGACATTTAAGTGGATAAAACTTTATATCAATTAGCTATTAAATCAAAAGAAGATAATGAGGCTATTGAAAAGGTGTTAAAGATTTTTAACCCTAAAATTAAAAAGACTCTTCGTCAAACAGGTTTGCAATATAGAGATGATCTAGAGCAAGAATTACAACTTAAATTGGTGAATTTAATAAAAATGTATGACTTTAACCAGATAGTTGGCTTCTGGGGATTTTACGAAAAGGTGTCAAATATCTCCCATAAGGGTTGAAAAAAATATTTAACTCGTCTGTATGATAGTCTTTTTTCCATTTCTGACTTTGTTGAATGTCACGAAAAAGGAATTCCCTTTATCCGATTCCAAAAATGGAAAAGCCCAACTTCTCCGTAACTATATAGAGAAATTCGGCTTTTTCATTACGCCATCAAACTTTTCTAAATTAGTTTTCAGAGCTTCAATGGCCTTTGCTAAATTTGAACCCTGATGGTGACAATTTTATAAGTTTCGGAAATCCCACGGGTGAAAGGGACACCTTTCATTTCAAAAAAGTCCAACATCATCTATTCTCCCTTGATTGTTTCTCTTTTAATTTGGGGCTTTGATTACGGAGTTCCGCAGGTTTAGCGCCATCAAAGCGCTCGTTGTCTTTCCATACTTGATTTATGGATAAATCGAATGGATTATAGAGAATTTGAATTCGTTTACCACGTAAAGAGGAATCTACATCATATTGATTTCCCTCTAATTCAATAATCGCTGTTTTTCGTACAGTTCGTTCCTCTTCCCAAAGGAATATTTCTTTTAAGATTTCCGCGGGGAGGTGACGGGTTTGTTCTACCTTTGCTTCACACTGGTTTTTGACGTTTATTTGGTAGTCCGATGAACTCGATTGTCATAGGCCTCTAGCCAAGATCTCAAGTAATCGTTAAATTGCTTTAAAGTATAGAAACGTCCTGGCGGATATTAATCCTAGAAACAAATCTTCCTTTACAGGGAACAGAGTCAATTCCATCAAAATAAAAAGAAAGAAGAAGTTAGAGTTTATCCCCTCGCGGTATAAGGATAGTAATCCATCTCCTCCTTGAAACTCGAAAACCCATCTCGTTCGCTGATCAATCCACCATTTTTCCAAGAAACCCATAATTCTGAGCCTCCATCGGTAAAGTGTTTTAAGAGAGACCACTGAAACAGAGGAAGTAGTTAACAATTCAGCCAATCGATTAATTGGAACCCCCTCCATTAGCCATCTGCCTAAAAACTCATAAATATGATTCGCAAACCTTCCCCATGGGAAAGTAAAACAGGGCATTAACGAAAAAGTTTTATTATCTGAAGGGATTGGTGCTTAAAATGAATCGTTTTTTCATATTTTCCATGTTTTCTGGTTAATCTTCCGCAACATGGAGAAAAGATTTCCTCATTGATAGAATCGATAAACCCCATATATTTCTATAAATCCCATATATTTCTTGATGGTAAGGGGACATTCTAGTAAAATAGGCTTTATGGTGAGAGGTTATTTGTTCTCCGGCCGCCAAGCAGAGAGGAAAAAATAACCTTTTCCTTTTCTAGTTTAAGAGCCGTCAGGATTAAAGGCAAATGGTCTCTGAATAGCGACATTAGGGCTGGCTCCAAACAATATAAACAAAGTACCATCAATGGGCCTTCCTTTTTACTCTTTGTTCATTTATTTGCAACATTTATATGGATAGGTTACGTCTCTTAAATAAGGCCTTTTCAACAAGATTACGGACGACCACCAAAGACATTCAGAAAGGCAGTACCAACTATTAAAAACAGGACCAATACTATATTAATAATTAACGGAATTGTATTATAAGGTTTTTTCTCTTTTCTGTAACCGGCAATACCTAAACCAATTCCGACAATGAGAACAATTACATATACAAACCACCAGTCTACAAAAGGAACGATACGAAAAGAACCTAACACCCACAATAGAATACCTATAAACAAAGATATTAACGAATACACATAATCACTCTCCTAAATTTTAGTATCTCTTAATATTATGATGTATTTATCTTCCATAATCAAAAAATAGTTTGATTATGGTTGTGAATTTGATAGATTCCCTACCTTTATTAAATATCCATTACGTGATGTTGAGTTAGGCCGACTCAATTTTCACTTGGAAATATTTCCTAAAAATTTCAATATGGAAGGTGAGAAAAATGACAACATTAATTAAAAGGAAGAAATCAGTGGGCTTAGCGGCTCTTGGTTTAGCAGTATTAATTAGCGGAAGTGCAATGGCAGAGGGATCTTCAGTTGCAGTATTAAGTCCTAGTGACCTTGATGCTGAAGGCAAACATTTGTATATTACGGATGGATTATTAAACAATATCGCCTATGAAAATTACGGTACACCTTCATACCGAGCAATGGTTTCTAAAAGTGTAAGCTGGGGGCCAGACCCAGAAATCTTCTCTCGTACAGTTTATTCTGGTGAAGACCAATCAGGTGAATCTAGAAAAACCGAAACTGCCAACTATTATCCAAGAGCAAAGCTACTAGGAACACCGGGAATTGAAGCTGGCGGAGCCGTATATATTAACGACCTATAAAAACTATCAGGCACAACACAGGTGGATTCACCTGTGCTGTGCCTGAATGTATTTTTGCATAAAGGAGTTGTTTTTTTTTGCGTATCATTTTAGATTCTTTTAAAGTTATGTCTATTTTACTTATTAGAAACCCTTTATTTTGGTTACTATCGGTTAGTTTTATTATTTATAACTTCTTAGGCCTACGGACATTCTCCTCTGGAGTTGATTTCTCTCCTGGTGAGGGTTTAGTTCGAATGAGTTTTGCGGTTCAAGCAGGAATATTAGTCTTCCTTTTTCTGGGGGTACTTTTTGTTCGTACAGAAGATAATGTAAAACTAGATGAATTACTATACACAATTCCAAATGCTGCAAGAAATAAATTAATAGGAAAACTCCTTTTATTTATCTCATTGAATCTTTTGTTAACTCTTATTGTTTGGGTTATCCATTATAGTTTGTTTTCTATTAGAGGTATTTCTTTTTCTTCTTTTCACATTCACGCACTCAATTACATGATTTTGTTTTGGAGTCTTACATTTTTTATCTCGCTATTAATTGGAATCCTTTTATCTTCATGGATAAAAAACAAACTGGTTTATCCCATGATTCTGATTATCTGGATCATAATTGGACCAGTCAACACTTATTTTTCAGGAGACGCCTCTCCAAATTCAATGCTATCCAATTTTTTAGTTTGGATGAATCTTGGTGAACCTAACCCTACAGCACTATTTAACGACTTATACGGATTTGAAACATCAAATTATCATTGGAATAAAAAAACTTTATTTATATCATTCATTTTATTGCTGCTATATTGCACTTTTTGGTTTAAAAAAGCCTTTAAAAAAGGGAAGAGACGATTCCTAATCACGATAACTATTCTGTCTATTCTTATTGTCGGACTTGGATTTAATCTCGGATTAGAGCGACAACCCTATATAAGCACCCCTTATTCATCTTCTTCTAGAGATGATACGGAATATAATTATTACAGTGAGGTAAACAAACCCGAAAGTGAAGAAAATCTAAACAGCCAATTAAAAATCAATCAATATTCGATTAATTTAGATGTTGATAGAAATGTAAAAGTTGATACGACTTTTAACATAGAAAATCTTTCAACCTCTCTCACAGATACCTTAAAATTTACTCTTTATCACGGTTTTAAAGTAAAAGAAGTAGTGATTAATAAACAGTCAGTTTCTTTTAAACAAAAAGACGATTCCCTTACACTTGCTTTAAAAGAACCGTTACATCCAAAGGGGAAATTGAATATTCAAATGACATATGAAGGGCTAAGTTCTCCTTTGTTTTTTGCGAATGAGAGAGCGATTTATTTACCCTACTATTTTCCTTGGCTGCCATCACTTAATACCGAACCCGCTTTTACTATTACTAGAAAATACGGATTGGTACGCCAAAATCATCAATGGAATCAACCGGCTGATATTCGACTCCGATTCTCAGGGCCACACAAAATTTATACTAATCTATCACCTGTAAATGATAGACAATGGGTAGGAACTGTATCAAATGGTGTGTCGATAGTTGCAGGTGAATTAAATGATATTCAAACTGCAAATCATACTCTAATTGAACCTACTTCATGGATCGTGAACAAACACGAAATTCCTAGATTTGAAGAAACTTTAGACAACCTTTTTTCCTATGTAAGTGACACCTATGAGGTAGATACACTAACTGTACCAAATCAGATTTTCTATATTCCTACTTTATCAATTAGTGACTTTTCAAACGAAGATCTTGTATGGTATGCGGAAGACCATTTGATTTACGGAAGTTATTTAATGCACAATGAAACATTCTTCCAGAATGAGAGTTTCATAGCCTATGATATTTTCCCATCTATTACATGGAAAATGTTCCAAAAAGATGTTATTACCGATAGAGGAAACTTGAAATTATTCTCAGATGTCACAGCATATTTGTACAATCAAACCCATGAAATTGAAGATGATGGTGAATTATTAGACCGTTCCCAACCTTCAGATGAAATACAAAGGGTAACAAAAGGAAAAATTTTAGATTGGATAATGTCCGAAGAGAAACCTAATCGCAAAATTCAATTCACGCAAGGATGGTTTCAATTAATTCAAAATGACAGCTCTGATTGGGCTGCATTAAACCAATTAGTAGACAGTTATATGACTGAATAGGAGGAACTCATGGATACAATCAATATATCTAATTTAACAAAATCTTTTAAACGTAATGTAGTCCTCGATAATATTGATCTAAACATCAACAACACATTTGGAATATTAGGTCCAAATGGAGCTGGCAAGACGACGCTTATGCGAATACTAGCCACCCTTATCCCTTATGAACAAGGTGAAATTCAATACAAAGGACATTCTTGGTCTGACGTAGAGGAAATTAGAAAATTAATAGGTTATCTGCCACAACATTTTTCTGCTTATAAATCTTTAAAAGTATATGAAGTTTTAGATCACTTTGCTGTTCTTAAAGGAATTAACGGACGTGCGATAAGAAGAGATGTGATTGAAGAAGCTCTGGATAATGTTAATTTACTAGAAGATAGAAACAAGAAAGTAAAACAACTATCAGGCGGTATGATAAGGAGATTGGGTATTGCTCAAGCATTAATCGGTAATCCCGAAATCTTAATTGTAGATGAACCTACTGCCGGTTTGGATATTCAAGAGAGAGTAAGGTTTAGAAAGCTTTTAAGAAAGTTTTCAAAAGGTAGACATATTATCATATCCTCTCATATCGTTGAGGACATTGAAACAATATGTGACCGTCTATCGATAATCAAAAAAGGACGCATTATGTTTGAAGGGACACGATTAGAAATGACCTCATTGGTTAATGGTTTGATATGGGAAAAAGATATGACCTCCGAAGAATTAGAAAGTATATCTGAAGAATCTCTTATTTCAACGAAAGAATTCGGAACCCATTACAAAGTGAGGATTTTATCCGAAAGCCCAATACAAAATGCAGAACAAGTCACACCAACAATTGAGGATGCTTATCTATTTATTATGAAGGAAAACAACAATGTTTAATAAAATTCATTTATCCTTTGAATTTAAATCGATGGGATGGGCATTCTTTGTTCCATTCCTCCCCTTCATCATTTTAGGATATCAATTATTTACTATAGTTCATGAAGCTTCTGTTATTTACCTAACATTTGAATTTCTTATCGCTCCATTTGGTTGCTGGTGGCTTATTTTTCTTTATCAGGAACATTTTGAGGGTGGGCTAGTTGAACTCCTTCCTTCTTACCCCCTTTCAAAATGGCAGCATGGTCTATTAAAAGGAGGAATAGTGATAACAATCTATCTCATCATAATGTCACTTTTTATCCTTCTAGCTAGTCTGTTTATTCCTAATGCTACATTTGGTCCTATGGCCTTAAAGTACATTAGCTTATCTTTTCTTTTTTGTTCAGTTAGTTTTGTATTTGTCACTACGGTTAAAAATGTGATCATTTCTTTATCCATTATCGCAATTTATACAGTGACAGAATATATGACTCGTGGAGATGTGATTCCTTGGCACCACTTATTTACTTTTAACATTGAACCGCCTACTTACAAAGATTCTATATCTAATGCTATTGTTCACATCGTTTTTGGTTTACTGTTCTTTTTCATCGGACATTTAAGAATCCTAAAAACATTCAATTTTATGCAAAAGAGCCGCTAATTACCACGGCTCTTAATTTTTGTTATGGCTTATAATTTATACCCAATCCGAAGATAACCATTCCTAAAAATGAGATAATCAAGATGATATGAAGACTCCCGCTTATAAACACATAGAACCTTTCTTTTCCTTTTAATCCAAACACACATACAATAAGGCCTGCCAATGAAACAAACAAATATCGAAACCCGAAAATTGGCAAATTAGTCAACAATTGTACGTTTAACAACAATAACAAAAACATTGCCACCAATGTATTACACAGATTTACGATAGATATGCTTTTTGACCTATTCATTTATTCACACCCCTTTCTTTTTTTAAGTTATCTTTCCAATAATCGAATTATTTTTACTTCCTTTATTTTGAGCAAATCCTCTATTTTTTCAGGGGTAATCCTCAACGTTAATCCGTAAATTTGAACATCCTTGTTTTTTTCTAAATTATTGATTCTGTCCCCTAATTTTAAATCCTTATAATTTGTAAGTGACGTAGCCACCCTCTCATGTTTATTTAAAAATTTCAAGTTAGATAAGAACTCTTTATATAGATCTCCTGTAACTTTAATGTTTGGAAATCCAACTGCAGGTGTTTGATTAAAATCCCAATCATTATTTAAAGAACCCTCTACTCCTGTATCTATTGCAAACCATGTAATATCATATCTTTTAAACAATTCTCTTATATCGCTCAATAAATAAACATCTTTTAAAGAAACATTAACCTCCACTGGCATTCCAGAAGGTAGTTGTTCAATCTCAGCGCTTTCATCTTCTAAAACATATGACGAATCCGGGTGTACAAAATATCGATCAATATTTTCAATGGAATATCCATCATTTTGGTAATCTGACTCTTTATTATATAAAGTGTTCCAGAAAAATTGATAATGATCTTTCCCTAAATCTTTCTTACCATATTCAGATAAAGTGTACTTATGGGCCACGACATTCATATTGAACGGAAATATTTCATGTTCAATCGTATCACTATCAACATAGACATTTGGCACAGTCACTTCACTTATGGTTTCTACGGTCTTTATAATGTCATTTCCTCGCCCATTTTCCCCTCCACTGCCATAGTAAATAATAGAAATGAAAGTTAATACTGGAAGGATGACAAGGAATAGTGACATGGCAACAATTGCATTTCTAAAAAACAATTTTTGTTGTGCTTTCCTTAGTATTTTTTCTCCTGAAACATTGTATTTCTCTTCCTCATCTGTTTGATTAAGTAATTCATTATACCTATCATATTTCTCTAGGAAATCCTCTATTTTTCGTTCATCTTCCTCGTTTAATGTTCCGTTATGATATTGTTTTAGCATTTCCTTGAATTTGTCATCACTCACCACTTATTCACCCTCATTACTTAGTTTTTGTTTTAATTCCTTTCTTCCACGAAAGACCAAACTTTTTAAATAGTTTATTTTTACATTCATTTTTTCAGCGGCCTCTTTATAACTAAAACCTCTAAAATCAACCAAGATAATTGCTTGTTTATATTTCTCCCCAATAGTAGAAAGATGATTATCAATTAATTGATGATTAAAGCAACTAAGAAGCACTTCCTCTGGCTCCGAAGACGGATCAACCTTAATAGAATTAAAATATGTATCCTCATAAATGGACACTTTATTATTCTTCCGGCAGTAATCAATAAAATTATTGCGAGCTATTCTAAATAACCATGATTTCAAGTTGGATATATCATTAAGATTTACTAAGTTTGCATACGCCTTATAAAAGGTATCCTGAAGAATATCTTCAGCTAAATGATAATCTCTAGTTAATGCGTATATATACCGAAACAACTCATTTGAATATTTTTTTATAAGGTCCTCAAATTTACTTTCAATTGTTTCCACCTCCCATAATAAAGACGAAGAAACCTCCAAAATGTTTCAGTTTTTTCCAAAGATAGTAAAAATATGAATGCAATCGAGATAGGGGGAGGTGACTAACCTCCTTCTCTCTCATACCACCGTACGTGAGTCTGTCTAACAATTGTTTCTAATTTTATTAAGTGCGCAAAAACTCATGAATATTTATGACAAAAATAATAAAAATCACAAAAAACATATGAAAAAGGGGGTATCCCCCTGAATTTTCTTATTAATTCCTTTACTCCGATTATCTTTTAAAATTATAAGCAAGACAAATAAGACTTACCACAGTGTTTACTGATTCAAGCCCTCTCGTTAAAAAATATGTATAACCAAAATGTCGTTTAATGGTTCCGAAAGTATGCCCTATTATAGAACCGCTTTTCTTGTATATGTTATCTTTTTTTATTGTATTTTCAGTAACCTGGTCAATAGTATCTTCATCTACAAATCTAGTTATAGATCTTCCACCTTTTGCAAAAGTACACAACTCCTTTTTCTTGCATTCATTATAGTTTACACACGTATAACGTTTGAAATCTTTACCGTTTTGCTTTCCATTTCTTTTAAAATTTAAACAGTGACCCATTGGACAAATAAAAACATCATTTACTTGATTATATTTGAAGTTTGATTTATCAAATCCGGTTTCACCCTTTTGTTTTTTTCCTTTTTGGGGTTTAATTAGAATTTCGGTCTGTTCATCAACCACGTCTACTATTTCAGACATATTAAAATATCCTGTATCAGCTACAGCTATAATATTTTTATCCTCAAATCCTTCCTTTACTTTTTTAACCATGTTTGATAATTGACCTTGATCATTAACATCATTTACTACATCGAAATCTACAATTAATTTATTTTTATTGTCTACAGCTGCTTGAACATTAAAGCAAACCTCAAATTCCCCGTTGTTCTTCATCGATTTTGCATCTGAATCAGCTAATTAAGCAAATTTGTTTCTTTTCTTGTTCTTTTAGAAACTTCTTTATTCTTTCTTGATAACACTCAATTTTATCATTAATCTTTTGCTTCATACTTTCATCATCTGTTGTTGTATTTAAAATGCCATTGATATATTCCTAATTTTCGCTTCGTAGTATTCTAATTTTTCTTTATTAATATTTTCATTATAGTGTTTATTTTTTGCTCTACTAGCTTTTAACTTTGTTCCATCAATAGCGACAAGGGTGCCATCAATAAGACCAAATCCTTTTAACATAAGTGTAAATTCTTTAAACAACTGTTTAATGGCTTTTTGTTAATTTTCATAAATGATGATATGGTGCCATGGTCAGGTTTAATTTTCCCAATCAACCACATTAATTCTGAGACAAGCCTTTTTGTTTTAGTTCTGGGGTTTTTCCATTCTTTCTATAGACACATTCTTAATCTTCTTCGAAGATGTTGGTCTAGGTCTTTGAAGGGGTCGGGGTATCAGCTAAGAAGAAGTAATTCGTCCAACCTACTAGATATTGGTTTAGCTTTTTAATTCTTTCTTCCATTGTGATGTAGGTTGACCTTGAAGTTAATTCACGAATTTTCCCTTTTGCTTTCTTAAGTGCTTGTGGTGCTATTCGGATTTTGGGATGCTTGTTGACCAAGAAGGTAAATCCAAGAAATTTTCTTCGCCAGGGACGCTCAACTGCACTTTTCTCTTTCACTTTCAGTTTGAGTTTCTTTTCAAGAAAAACTGTTATTGCTTCCTTGACTCTCAACCCTGCCTTTCGTGATTTAACGTAAGTGTTACAGTCATTTGAGAATCTCACAAATTTGTGCCCTCTTTTCTCAAGCTCCTTATCCAGTTCGTCAAGCATGATATTAGAAAGTAGGGGACTGAGCGGACCCCCTTATGCAAAGAAAGTAATTATGCAAAGTAAATGAAAGAAATGTCCGTCATTAGATGTTTCACAATCAAATTACTTTGCATAATACTTTTGCTTTGAAACTAAAAAACATAAGAAAATATATCAAAAGTATCTTCTATTTACACATAATAAGCTGTTATCCTTCACTTTCTATGTGTACTTTATACTTTTAATAGAGATTATTATGCAAGCCGTTTACTTTGCATAAACCTCCTTGGGGCACTCCTTCCTCACTAATAATCTCCAATCCGTTTATCATGATTCCCGACTGTAAATAGCGCCTAATTAATAGAAGGATACCTTTGTCCTTAATTCGCTTTGCGATTAGGCTCATAAGTTTGTCGTGATTAACCTTATCAAAGAATTCTCTAAATTCATATCGACCACCCAGCGATACCCTTCCGATAGGTAGGAGTGCGCCTTTTTGACTGCTTGGTGCTGACTCCTTCCAGGTCGGAACCCATAACTATGGTGGGAGAATGTTGGGTCGAAAATCGGAGATAATACTTCTAGGATAGCCTGTTGAATAAAACGGTCAATTACTGTCGGGATACCTAAAAGGCGCGTGCCTCCATTTGGTTTTGGTATTTCTACCCTGCGGACAGGCATTGGATAGTAGTTCCCATCTTTGATGGCTTGCCTAGTCTCGTTCCAATGAGGCATAATACGTCCTCTTAGTTGCTCCACCTTCATTCCGTCTATCCCGTGACTTCCTTTTTTCTTCTCCACTCGTTTAATTGCCGAGAGTAGATTTTCTCTCTCAAACATTCTCATCATTAAGTCCATTTTCGTTATTCCTTTCACGTGAATGAGACGGTCTACTTGTGCCACTTGTTTATTCCACCCTCTCAAAGCCGTTGACTGAATTCACAGTCTATCTCTTTGAGTAAGTTCTTTCGAATTGTCTGCTTCATTATAAACAAGGAACGCCTAGTGTTCATTCTCCTTAGGTGTTTCGTCCTTCCCTTATTTCTAAGGTAATATGACTCTGCTGACATCTGCGTCTCAGCTATCCTTCACAGGATAGGTTACCGTTCTTCACGGCTTTCGCAGACTCTCCCACTGGTAAGCGCATACTCTTCCACTCCATGTACCCACGTTCCTTGGGTCGGAGATTTGCCGCCGACTTCCTTCAGACCCCCACGTTGCCGTGAACGCCCTTGTTTTAAGCTAACCGTTACTACTGCCTTCACGGTTCGGGACTTTAACCCTATAGATTATGCGCATGCCGGGCGCACCAAAAAGACAGCCTAAGATTACTTAGACTGTCCTCAACGTCCTATTTACTGTTAGCAGCTTCCACCGAACCATGTGAAGTATGCTGTAATATCCAACCAAGCGCAGTAGTCAGCTGATTTACTATTACCGGCACAAGTAATTAAGTCATTATCACAGCACCCATTAGGTACTTTATCTTGCTTATAACACCAATCATGAATATAACAACATCCATCAATCTGGTTAATTAAGCTACCTCCACCAAGAGGACCATACTGACCGCAGCCCGGTCCACAGTGATTATATTGTCCAGCACACTCGACTAAGCACCATTGACCATACCAAGCTTGAGATTTTAACTCATTTCGTTCTACAGAACTCAATTCTACGCCAAAGCGTGTTTCTTCAAAGAATTTCGGGTCAAAAGGCGCTGTAAAGAATAAATCCACTTTATCCACTTTATTCATGATACCAACAACATTTTCTTCATCAGAAGTCGCAACATCAGCAGAAATGCTAAGTTCTTTTTCTCCAAAAGCTCCAGATTCGGCAATGTAAATCTTTACTTTCTTTTCTTTATCCAAGAGAACTACAGATTTAAAATTGACCTCTTTTTCATCACCAGCAGCTAACCCTTTAATAGATTCAGTAACTACTAGATTGTTAGCGCCTCTTTGGGATACTTCTTCGATTTTCTCTACTACTTTTTTAAATACTGGATTCTCTTCAACTTCCTTTAAAAATTCCTTTTCTTCCTGCTCTGATAATAGAACAACGTCTTTTAACATAAAATTTCCTCTCTTTCAATATTTCACTATTTTTAATGGGTAATGTCGTAGCTACTCTTTTACACCATCCTTCAGACCGCGAACTCTAAAGGATAAAGATGACACCCGGATTCGAACCGGGGATGATGGTTTTGCAGACCATTGCCTTACCGCTTGGCGATGCCACCAGTTATTCGTTATATTATATAAAGACAAATAAGTAACTATTTTTACAACCTTTGATACAACTTTTTATCTTTCACGAATAAAAAAGAAGTTTGACCTTGTTTCTGATCAAACTTCTTAGGCTCATAGTTAAGTAAGAGCAGTTGTCGGATTAATAATCTCAGACATTATCTGGTGGCGGTTAAAGCCCATAATTTTAGTTTTAATAACGCCATCCTCTTTGATAATAGTGAATGGAGTGCCATATCCACCTAAGTCTTTAAATTCTTGTAAAATTTCTTCACTTTCATGAATATCCTTCTCGGTGTATTGAACTCCTTTTTCATTCAAAAATTCCTTTTGTCTTTTGCAAAAACTACAATTTCCAGATGAGTATACGATAATTTCCATAGTAAAAGTATGCCTCCTTAAATTAATTACACATTATAAAGTGTCCTAAGATCTTTAAATAACAACCTAATTTTATATTTATTTATCTTTTTACATTGATAGCAAGAAAGTCTTTGTTGTTCTTTTCTTTCAAAGTAACCGTTTGAATAAAGAGATGAAAATATGACAGCCCTAACATATTTTAGAACCACCTTTAGTAAAAAACATTAACCACTTAGAACATTTAATGACTCATATAGTCATTCTTATTGATAAAGAAATTTTAACGATAGAAAGGCACGGGCTAATATACAAACATCCATGCAGGGCCGTTACCCTCGGGTATTAGCCCTGTTAGTTATTACTGTCCACCAAACTTATCCCAATTGACTCTGATATGTCAGTACATTCCCTCATTTTTGTCACTAGAGGCTCAAAAATCTTACGGAACTGGCTCTGTTCAATGGCAATATTTACCCGTTTGATCCAAATCCAGGATACTTATAATATGAGTGCTATTAACTCTTATTTTTTGTACATGATTCATTAAAAAATTAAATAGTTCGATTTCTGTTGGGTATAAATTAGTTATACTATTATATTTATTTCGTAAAAGTGCTAATGCACCTGCAACATGTGGTGCCGCCATTGAAGTTCCAGATAACTCTACAAAATCATCCTTAATGAAAGTCGATTTGATTTTTTCACCGGGCGCATAAAGATCAACATATTCATTTGTGTTAGAAAAGTATGTTACCTTTATGTCTCTAGTGATTGCTCCTACAGAAATGACTTCATCATATCCTGCTGGATAACTATATTCTAAAGAATCTAAATCACCGTCTCCTTCATTTCCAGCTGCTACAACGACTGAAATATCATGTATAATTGCTTCCTTAATAGCTTTGTGCAACTCTTCTGATTTATTTTTCATTCCTAAGGATAAGGATATTATATTTACCTTCTCTCTGTTTGGCCCAACCCAATCTACTGCATAATTAATTCCGTCAATTAATCCTTTGACGTTTCCTGTACCTTCCTTGTTTAAAATTTTCAAAATAAGTAATTTGGCTTCTGGGGCAATCCCGATTATTCCTCTATTATTTTTATTTGCTCCTATAATACCCGCTACATGAGTACCGTGACCATTTAAGTCTTCAACTATACTAACATCCCCACCATGTTCACTAGTAAAATTATATCCACCAATAATATTTTCTCTTAAATCAGAATGATTCGTATCACAACCTGTATCTAGAATAGCAATTACCGCATTTTTCCCTGTGAACCCCTTTTTCCATAGTTGGTTTGCACCTATGTTTTTTGTGTTTTCTGTTATTTCTTCCTTATGAATGTTGTCATTAGAAAGTGTATTAATGTTATTCCTTATTAACTTGGTGTTCTGTTTCGTCATCCAAAATACCTCCACCTTTTATTTCCTAATATTCAAAGAGGTGGAGATATTGATAATCACAACCTATTATGGGAAATACTTATTTAGAAACTAAATTACATTAGCAAATATATAGGGAAATATAACAGTAAGGTAAAATATATTAATAACATAAAACTTTACAATAAATATTTTTCTAGTTCTGACTTGTCGAAACCTAACACCTCAACCTGTTTGTTATTTTCAAGTGTTAGTATATTAAGTGGATAACCTTGCCCTTTTCTCGCTTTAAATTCATCAAGATTTTTTGGTTCTTTTATATTCTTTTTTTCAAATTCAATTTGTTGTTCTTCCAACCATTCAATTTCTTTATTGCAGAAACTACAATTTGGACTAAAAAACACGGTTAATTTTTTTTCTTTCATTTTTATCCCTCGCTAGTTTTGATTTTTAATAGTATTAATAACTTCCGATAACTGCATAATGACTTCTTGTAGATTTTCCAATCTCTTCTCGAAACGTAGGAAAAGGTAGATTGTTATCGCTATGGGAAATCCAAAATTGCCCAGTATTGACTGAACTTCAGCAGGAGTCAATTTTCATCACCTCTACTTTAATGGTTTCTTGAATAAAAGTGTGCTAGATTAGAGATTTCACAACCTAGATAGTTAACTTTTTTCTTGGTTTTCATGACCATCCGTTTCTATTATCTTTTTGCTAAACCAAAATGACAAAATGTTGACGTTATTTCCTGTCCAAAATTAGCCAAGTGGGTGTATTATGACTCGTAAATTAATTTTGGAGATTGGAATAGACAGTAAAACATGTTCGAACCGGTGTGAACTATTGTTATGAGTTATATTGACTAGACAGTTCCCCAATCTTTACTAAATAATCTAGCCCAATGAAAATGAGCCATAGTTTGATAAGATTATTGATTTTAAATGGAGAACCACTACTGGCCACAAGAACTGATTGTAAAAACTTCAAACCAAAGTATGCTAAATATACGCTACTAACTTATGTAATAACTACAACTTCTGCGTACCATTTAAAAATTGGAGATATAAAGAAATTGCCTCCTGCTTTATTGGGTATCACAGATAATGTCCTTAAATATGAGAGACATAATTTATCTTCATTACCAAGTTTCAAATGTCGAATCAGCATTATTTTGGGGCTTATGGGAAGGGTTCAAACTCTTGATAGAAAGTAAAATCTTTGGAAGAGCAGTTGGGAGTAGTGGCAGGAGAGGAGGTTGACGATGCTTTTGAGGAACAGGACGAGGAAATTAAGATTACAAGATCAATTGCTCGACAAAATGCCTTTAGTTTTACTTCTTTGTGGCAGCTAGAACAGCATAATCTTGCAACACTCATTTTCTTCTTTCTTTCACTACGAGTTGTGAAGTATAGAATAATCCCCTTATTTTTTTGTGGCAAATTGCTAAATTGCGATTTTGGAGGCGATTTTATCTATAAAAACTTATTTCTTCTTAGGTGAAAATGGAGTTTTAGAGTGCCCTTTGATGTTCAAAATTAAATTTTAGTAAAACGTTCGAAAAAAATAAATTAGCACCCCCTACCTACTTAGATTTAATATTGCTATTAAAAACCATATTAATATTGATAGTGTTTTAAATAATAATATTAATATCAATATCGTTTTTATTATCAATTTCTATTTGTACAATAGGCTATTTTTATACAGACCTAAACAACTATAAAATGATTTTCCATTTATACTACGGTTTACTTCAATTCAACCAATATGTATTTCTTCAGGGGCCTACCAGCGAAACATAGAAAATACTAAGCAAATATCGATAGGAAAAAAAGCCGATTTTTTCCTACGCTAAGGAATTATCGGCTTTATTTTATTGGATAAGGAACGGTGTGAAATTAAGCTAGCCTTTTCGTGGAAAACAGGTTCTTTCCAATTACAATTTGAGGGAAAAATTTCCTTAATTGGTTACAAGTTAACCTAGCTAGTCGCCAAGTGTACTGTAAAAAGAACGATTTTAAAATAATTGGAGATTTGAAGCAGCACGACCCCGATATATTTATTAAAAAGCACATAATTCAAGTGTTATCCAATGGGGAAATATGTAGATATTAAGTTGGTTCTGTTATTTTAATGTATTACTTTTTTGTCTATTCTTTTGTTAATACAGGACTGGCAGAACAAACTTATCAGTTGAAGAAAGATGGAAGGTAATAGATAAGATGGAAAGGACTCGAAAGTGATTGTAATTGCCTGAACTCCCTTGTGACAAGTCTATTATTAAGAAACAATGGAAAAAGAATTAGGATAGAAGTCCCAAACACCCTTCTCCTTTCTTATTAGTTCTATCTACGGCTTGGTCTTGTTTTATATAAATAACCTGACTTAACAATCTTGTG
>CALCRD010000186.1 GCA_937894355.1 uncultured Bacillus sp. | reverse complement strand
TTATTGCATCAAAAAAGGCAAATGAATCTACATAGAAAAATAGACTTATATACAATATAAATAAGAAAGCGGCAACTAATACATAGGTGAAAATGAAACTTTTGTTTAGTAAGTGATTTGTTCTCATAGCAATCCCTTTTCTTTTTTTATGCTCTTTTCTCAAACTTTGTTGCTTTTTAAGATGAAAAGCAAGTGTTTAGACAGTAAAACAGCCCACATCTTTTGAGAAAAGAGCTTGCAAATTTACTTTCAAGCCTCAAAATAGCTGATATCTAGTAAAAATCGGGTTTAAGATTTTAACAACCATTTTTACGAAAACAGCCTTTTTTTAATGACATTTCTTGGCTTGTTAAAGATGACAAAAACAACCGAAATATTCTCGATTGTTTTTGCCGAAGCTTCTATTTATGAATTTCCCCTTTAGTGTTATAACCGTGATATTTGAATACATCTGGAGCTTCTTTTTCTAAGAATTGAAGGAATTTTTCCGCTTCGTCCTTTTGTTTAGAATAGGAAATAACCGTGCCCATAAAAGCGTGCATAACATTTAAATTAGGGTCAATTGCTACTGCATCTAATTTTTCCCGATTCTTTTGAAATGCAGCTAATTCACTAATTGCCGCATCAACTTCACCAGACATAATTGCCATGACGGCTTCTGAACCAGTTTGAGCTGTAATAATTTCGTTTTTATTAACATCGGCTGTAATTCCCAATTTCTCAAACATTTCAAAGGCTGATTGACCAAGTGGCGTTGCATCCTTACTAGGAATAGCAATTGTTAATCCCGGTTTTGCTAAATCGGCAATACCCTGAATATTTTGCGGATTACCTTTTTTCACTAAAATAGTTGGCGTATGAAATGCGAATGGACCAACAACTTTCTCATCAATATGACCTGCTTTTTGCATCTTTTCAATCACTCTTTGTGAGCCAGGAAGAAACACATCACCTTGCTTAGTAGTCTCCATTTGTCCTACTAGACCTGCATTGTTATTGTAAGAAACTTCGATTTTGACTCCGGTTTTTTCTTCATATTTAGCAATTAAGTCATCCATTGGTTGTGCTAAACCGGCACCAACAAGAGCTTGTAGTTTAACAACCTTTTCTTCCTTTTTAGGATTATCGTCTGTTGCTTTTTTTGTGGAGTCTTTTTCTGGAGCATTACATGCTACCAATGCCATCATCAAGATTGCTGCTAGTAAAGTTAATAAAATTCCTTTTTTCTTAAACATTATGTTTCCCCCAATTTGTTCCTAATTTTTGTCAATGTCCCCACTTACATGTCTTGTAAAATGGTGTTTAAAGAATTCTTCGAATGGAAAAATAAGTCCAGTTCCTTTTTCATTAACAAAATTTGTTGCTTCTTCCTTGTCCTTAAACATGTGAATTCCATAAGACATCGGCGTTGGAAAAGATTCATCGTATACAAATGTAGCATTTTCAATTTCAAACCACTCTTCTGTATGGTAGTCACGCACATATTGTACGGCAATATCTTCATCTCCATATTGCTCCAACCATTCATGGTGGCAGCCGATATCATCAAAGATAAAATACTGACCATCTTTTAATTGGATTTGAGTTGCGTTTCTGTCGTCTGGAATTGACATGTTACAAACGTTACAAATATCAACTCCTTTAGAAATCGTTAAAGGTGGATATTCTTTTTCACCACAACCACTTAAAAAAACAAGTAGCAAACTAAATATGATTGCAATTCTTAATTTGCCCGTTGGTAACTCCCCCTCTCATTAACAATATAAGAAATAGCTTTGAGGTTTCTGTGAAGTGTTCATGAGGTATTCGTGAACTATTTTCTAATAATTTGTGAAATCGGAATTTTAAGATAAAAAACATAAGGAAATAAAAAATCCATAAATGAATTTTGCCTTTATTATGCTCAAAACTAATTTTTCTTAACCTCAATCATTTTTCTTAACAAAGCAACTATCCCCATCATTCTAATAAGCGAATAGTTAGCAAAAAAAATAAACTGCCAAAATGACAGTTTAATCTGCGATAAAATTAATAATCCCGATCTGAAATAATTGCCCCAGTCATAGCGTCAATATACCGAATCGGGGTTCTAGATTCCCGATTGCAAACTCGATAAACTAAATTATACTCCTCTGTTTCACTTTCATAATTTTTGTTCCACTCTAAGTCAAAATCTAGATGATTGATGAATATTTCAACTGCTTCTTTTTGGGAAATTGCCGGTTTATCAGGTATTTGATTCAGTTGTTCTATTTCAAATCTCGGGCCACTATAATGATCAATCAGACCTGTGTTACAATTTACATTCACCATAATCATTTCTAACTGAAACATAATACCCTTGCCGTAATGCATATGGAAAGTGAACGATTCACTTTTGTTAGAATCATCATTCTCTTCCTCCTCTTCACGGACAATTAGTTGCAGATACTGATAGTAGTCCGGAAGCTGCCGTTGTAGAAATTTAATCGCTTTTAGATAGCATTCTTCTCGAGTTAGTTGAAGGTTGCCACTTCGTTGATTAAACCATATAAAACTTCTGACTTTACCAGTTTTCTTGGAAATGAAGGCTTTAACGGTGTCCTCTGTCCGCCTGATAAAAAGGCCATTCCAGGTTAAGTCCCCTTCATTCATTTCCCAGTCCCGATCACGCCACACTATGCCCGTTTCTTCTCCCATATCTACTTCACGAATGATTTCCATCCTCTCGGTTATTCCAATGATTTTTTCAATTGTTAAATCATCGCGGGCAATTTCCTTCGATATAGGTGGAAGCGCGGCATATTCAGTTTCCACCTCTTCTTCATGAACAATCGTTAGCGTCGGCTCCATAACGTCGGCTTTATACTTCGCGAAAGTAACAGGTTCGTAAACCAAGCGAAGTCCGGCTTCCGCAACATCATAAACTTCAACTAATAAGTTTGCTATTGTTAGCTGAAAATCCAATCTGCTTTTCAGATTTTCCATTAGTTTATCTTTTGAAATTAGCGATTGAGGTATTTCAGGAACCTTTTTAATCGCTTCAAATCTAAACTCAACCACATTCCCGGCAGAGTCGATATCAATAAAACACCCCACACAATCTAAAGGTAAGTCCATTACCAATTGTTCATAATAAAAGCGTTGGGCGCGTGTGAGTTGTTTTGTTTTATAAAGAGTCAGATCGGTTAAAGCATCAGGATAATGGCTCAGTAAAAACTGTTCTGCCAATTCTCTTCTTTTCGCTTCATTTAATGGAACATCAACATCTTCATCGTGAAGATCTATTGTTAAACTTGTTAAATTCCCCGCAAAATCTAGTTGGATCATAATATCTTCATCCTGTTTTTCGTTTGTCCAGGAAAAAATAGCCTCACCTGTTCCATTATCCTGCTCAACATACTCTTCTATTAAAGGTTGAAAATGATGAGGGATCTGCACCATCGACAAAGCCCTTTTCTTTAATTCTTCTTTTTGCAAAAAAACACCCTCCTTGATTTGGTTAATAAACTTCTAATTGTTTAATAACCTCTTTAACTCTTCTAACTCTGACAGAGCACCCACTGCCGAAAAATACTTCATTTTGTTAGCTAAGATTTCTTTTTCCTCATCGATATTTAATTCAGCTATTGTCTTGGTAACATTTATTAATGCATTATAGGTTTCTTGCTTCACTGCTGTAACTTTCTCAATCCTTTTGTTTAGGTAGTCATTCAAGTTAAAATCCACTTTCAACTTCCTCCAATTAGTTTTTTTCTTTTATCAATGGCGGGTTTACACCATATGGATTAAACACGACATAGCCCTTTTAAAAACTCATATAACAAGAATTTGGAAAATATTAATAATTATAGATTACCACAGGAAACTGCAGTCTAGCATTAACAATTCACAACAATTCTTCTAATTACTCCTCATAGTTAATCGATAGACCATCAACATGCTTCCTTGTTAGTAGTTTCCTGCCTTTCCTGACTTCTACCGATTCAAAAATGATATCAAAATCATAGTCATCGGGGTATAATTCGCTTGCTGGAATATTCATCGTCAACCGTTTATGGTTGTAGGTTTCTTTTTCACCTTTGACTTGAACGATATAGTTTCCCAGTTCGTCAGGTCCTTTAAAGACTATTCCATACACATTTGCGGGAGAAATTGTGACATTGTCACCCTGCTTAAAAGTCGAAATATTTGCTACAGAAGTCACATGTTTTTTCTTTTCCTTTTGTTGATGCTTATTTACAATGATTTGCTTTTCACGATCTCGTTTTGCAGCAGCATCCAAGCTGTCATCCGAAAATGTTTTCCTTTTTTTATAAGTAATTTCATAAGCTCGTTCAATTAATTTTGGATGGACGCCCAGTTTTAGCGCAATAGCAAAGGCCTGGCTTTCTCCCCCCGTTCCGATATTTAACTTGTAGGTCGGTCTTAAAGTTTCTAAATCAAACTCCATCGATCCATTAAGAAATCCCTCGTGTTTTTCGGCGAAATCTTTGATTTCACTGTAATGAGTGGTTGCCAACAAAGAGGCTCCTTTAGCATACAATTGTTCTAGAATTGCCGTTGCTAGCCCCATTCCTTCCCCTGGGTCCGTTCCTGACCCGAGTTCATCTAAAAGCACCAAGGTTCGATTATTTGTTTCTTTTAAAATCTCAATAATATTGACTATCCGGGAGCTAAAGGTGCTCAGATTTTCCATAATGCTTTGGCCGTCGCCGATGTCAACAAGAATGTTTTGAAACACACTGACCGAACTTCCTTCTTCGACAGGTAAATGCAATCCTGTCTGTGCCATTAACGTCAGCAAGCCTACCGTTTTGATGGTAACCGTTTTTCCACCTGTATTCGGACCAGTGATCACAAGAGCATTTTCAGGTTTCCCCAATTCAAACGTAAGGGGAACGGCCTGAGAACCTAGGAGAGGATGTCGAGCTCCGATTAACTTAATGTAATGAGATTCATTTATAGCCGTTTTCCGTCCATCGATGGCTCGACTATACTTTGCTTTGGCAAACAACACGTCATAATGAACCATCGTTTCTACTGCCAAGCGAATTTGTTGCTCATTTTGTTCGACAAGGCCAGTAAGATAAAATAAGATCTTTTGAATTTCAGCTTCTTCCTCTGCTTTGATCCAAGAAAGTTGTTCCTGGTACAGTGCTATTTCTTCTGGTTCGATAAAGAGAGTTGATCCAGAAGCTGAAGTATCAAGGACAGCTCCTTTGATTTTATTGCGGTACTCCTTTTTAACAGGAATCACATAGCGACCATCCCTTTGGCTGACGACATGTTCCTGTAGGTAGGTCCTTAACTTGTTTGACCGTACCATTTGCTGCATTTTTTCCTTGAGTCGCTCTTCCTGAATCGAGATTTGTTTTCTTACTTTTAATAACTCCTTGCTGGCGTAATCGTCCACTCCGCCATTCCGGATGCATCGAATGATTTCATTCTCTAAATCTGGTAGTTCCTCAATTGAAAAAATATAGCTTGCTACTCGAGGTGCAATAAATTCTTTGTCTTTCATAAATCGACGCATTTTACTGCAGCAATCCAAAAATTCGGCCAACTTAGAAAGCTGATCAGGGCGAAGGGCTTGCCCTTTATTTAAACTATTCAATAAAAGGTCGATCCCCTCAAGTCCATGTACGGGAACGCTGGTTGATATTTTCATAATCTCGACGGCTTCGGAGAGTTCATCCTGCCATGCTTCGATTTGTTTTACATTTGTAGACGGTTTTAGCTTAAGAACTGTCTCCTTACCCGCTGGTGTTAATGCATAACTGGCAATCTGTTCTTTTATCATCTTAAATTCTAATACTCCAAAAGTGTGATTGTTCATTTTATATTCCTCCAAAAAAAAGTAAAATTTCCAACAGGAGCGATGTTTCTGCTTGCTAGTTAATCAACGAAAAAAAGCCGCGTTCAACATATGTCAACGCGGCTTAAAAGTAAGCAAACAGAAATAACCTATTTGCTTACTTACTATATTTAACCAAAATAAAAAGCCGTTTACACAAAGGTACACAGCTACAATCGGTTAAGGATAGTATGCATGTTTTGACCATTGTTCTTAACTTCATCCC
>CALCRD010000185.1 GCA_937894355.1 uncultured Bacillus sp. | reverse complement strand
ATTCCATCGTTGCACAAAGCCCAAATCATTATAATATGATATCGAGTTATCGCCACTAACGAGCTTCAGCTGCAGTCCCGGACCCGAAACCGAAAACGGATTCTCGGCCCAAGCCGCGACAATGCCGAGGCAACAAAGCAAACTGAACAAGAGAGTGATTTTTTGATAAAACTTTGCCATCTGGATTTCCTCCTTTTCTCGTTTACGACGTTAATAGAAGATGAGCTTCCCCCCCAGCCTTGCCTCTCTGTCGCCGGCCACTTCATAGTCGCCAGGGCGTTGGGATAATAACAAAATATTTGTATTTGCCATTAATAATTCAAGCTGCAAGCCGTTGCGCGGCGTAAATTGCGGCCGCGCAACTCAAAAACATGAAAACTACAGCGACATAACTACAAAGTGTTCTCATCCCTATAACTCTCATTTTCCTTCCTTTTTCTTTTTGTTCTCATGCTTGATCCTCAAGACAGCGCTCATTGAGCTGCAGGTAAGGCAGAAACCTCATTGGAAAAGCTTCCCACCGCAGGATCTCCGTCAAGATCATAAACCGCGGAGATGCGATAAACATAAGCTATTTGTTTGTTGGCCCCTGAGTCCACATAGCTTGTAACGTTGCCGGGGACCGAAGCTATCGTCTGCCAAGCGTCTCCTGGCGCTTTCCGCACGATTTTATAGCTTCCTACCGTCTCATCGCTGTCCGGCTTCGTCCAAGTCAATTGCGTGGCCCAATCGTTTTTCTCTAGCCGCACTCCCACAGAAAGCAAGGTGGGCGCGGGTAGCGGATCCCCATCCAGGAAATATTCGACGCGCAGTGGATTACCAATAACTTCCCAACCGGAGAGATCGCAAGTGGGAGTAAAATAAGTAGTAGTTGCGGGACCGTTGCCAGAGACCTTAAAATAAGAGAACGATACTGGCCCCAAACCGGATGCCACACCGTAGGCATCCACGGTGAAGCCAATTCTATATATCGAGATCGGTTTGTCTGGGAGAGGAAAAGAGGGATCTTTATAGCGATCGTAAATCTGATGCCACCCTCCACCGGGGCGGGCATAACTGACGGCAAGCTTTCCACCTGGCATGTATTCGACGCGCAATCTAACGTACCCGTCCGCTTTAGGCACGGTCAAGTATTGAGGCTTATCGGGATCAGGCGAATCCGGATCCATAAAAGGTTGCTTTTTCCAGTTGCTCCCTTTTTCATAGAAAACTATTCCCAGCTGGATGTTTTTTGGGTCCATCGCCCAGCCCATATTATATGGTCCAAATATATATTTATGCTTGTTCACGGTGTCTTTCAGAAAAAAACCACAATAGCTTTCACGGGGGAAACTATAGCCTGAGTCGTAATTGCTGTTGTTAAACTTGCCAGCCTGAGAAAAATAAAGCTTCGTTTCAATTACGAACGCTGCGCCATTCCATCGTTGCACAAAGCCCAAATCATTATAATATGATATCGAGTTATCGCCATTAACGAGCTTCAGCTGCAGTCCCGGACCCGGACCCGCACCCGGAACCGGATCTTCGGCCCAAGCCGCGAAACTGCCGAGGCAACAAAGCAAACTAAACAAGAGATTGATTTTTCGATAAAACTTTACCATCTGAATTTCCTCCTTTTCTCGTTTACGACGTTAATAGAAGATGACCTTCCCCCAGCCTTGCGTCTCTGCCGCCGGTCACTTCATAGTCGCCAGGGCGGTGAGATAGTAACGAAATATTTGTATTTGCCACTCGTCTCCCGCTTCCGGCTTCGGCAGCTCTCCATTGCTAGGTGGGATCGCCACTTCCGCGCTCCAGGTAGTAGGCTGAATTTCAGTTGCCACCGCATACTCAAAATCTGAAACGTCGGAGACGAAAATTGTAAAACGCCGATCTGCCAAATTAAAAACATAGTTGCTTTTCTTCCCGCTTAGGGCGGCGAGCACTATTTGCACTGCATCGTCGTCCTACCAATCAAGATCGCCGTTCTTCTTTCCCTGCAACAAATCTGTGCTCGGCTCTTCCAGATAATTGATCTTGAAATAAAGATTGTGCTGATCCCAGGCGGAACTTGCCTAGGTGAGACACATCTGCAGAGCAGGCTCCAGATTCACAAAGCGCTCCACAGGCAGCGTTTTTATGGCGTCCCAATCGGCAAAGATGCCGCCGACGCTAACCTAACCGGCATCTACAGATTTGCTCTCAATAGCGTTTTCTTCTTACCTCTTCAACCCGTCAGCTTCTTCTTTAAATTGCAACTTAACGCGTTTGCCTAAATCGAATTCCCAGCCGTCCAGGCTCCAATATTCGCCAAAATAACTAGAACGGGTGGGAAAAGCGCCGTCAATCAGGAAGTATTCAAAAGTAACCGGGCCAAAACTATTTGTCGGATGATATGATTCCACGCTCAGGCCAATCCGGTTGGGCGCGAACTCCTCCGCTACTTTGTAATCCCAAACTTTAACCCAATCTTCTCCCGGCGCCGCAGCCCAGCCCACAAGCCTGCCTTTCTCGTCGGTTCCTTTAGCGGGAATGAATTGCAGCCGCAAAAAAACGAAGCACTTCTCTTTGGGAACATAAAAGAAGTCGGATAGCGGTTGAAAGCGAGAACGTTTCTCGTATCTAACAGCCCCCAATGAAATAGTGTCGGGACTCATATTCCTCCCACGGTTAAGGGGCCCATATGTATACCGGTAACCATGATTGGTATCCTGCACGTAAATACCGTACCAGCTCTCCCGGGGAAAGCTTCCTGGCTTGCCTTCAGTGGGAAAATATACCTTTGTCTCAATGATAAAGCCGCTGCCATCCCAGTTCTGGTAAAGATGGCAATGCTGCCCTGCGTAACCCCAAAGATCGCCTCCCTTTACCAATTCTAGCTGCAAGCCGTTGCGCGGTTCCATGGACTCTGCGGCATAACTTGCGGCCGTGCAGCTTAAAAACATGAAGACTGCAGCGACGTAACTAAAAAGCATTCTCCTCCCCATAACTCGCATTGACCTCCCTTTTCGTATTGTTCGCAGGCTTGATCCTCAAGGCAACGTCATTGAGCTACTTTGTCTAAAAATCGTTCCTGAAAACCACGGGCAGCTTGGGTCAAGAGCGCCTTAGGATCGGCGTCCCTCTTCGTCAACACTGCCTGGATGGCAGGCGCCAAATATTCCGAATAAAGCTGCTGGCAGTAAAACGGCGGCTCAGGTCGCATATATTTGGCTGCTTCCCTCCAGACGTCCGGAAAATCCACCAACACATCTTTATAGGGAGTGGCCGCTTCTCTGGCTTTACTGTCGATTTCTCCCTCAAAAATCGGCAGGGCTGTGAGCGTGCTAATCTGTCCCTGTTTGCGAAGATCCTCGCCTCGCTCTTGCATCCGCTGCGGATCCATGCTGCCTAAGATCTTCCAGCTGATCCACTTGAAGGCTGCTTCCTGCACTTCGACCGAACTCTTAGGGTTGAGAATGTAATAGTTGCCGCCCATCTGGTTGGCACGGCCTGCGGGACCGGCAGGCAGAAGCGCTACGCCGATGTCTTCCAACTTCATGCCGTATTGATTAACCAGATTAGAAATTCTGTCTTGCGCCGCAAACATCATCCCAATTTGAGCGCTGGCAAAGCGGCCCTCCAGTTCTGAGAATGTGGACAAAAGCATAGCTTGCAGTACATCGTGCTGCCAGCGCAAGTCTTGGATGAGCTCCAAAGCTTCCACTGCCTCTTTGCTAGCGAAAACAGCCTGCCAGACGCCGTTCTCTTCCCGCTCAAAATCTCCTCCCGCCTGCCAGACCCAATTGAGAAAACCCCAGCCTGCTTCCGCGGCTTTGCCCATGATGCCAAACCCGGCGATTCCTTTTTTCTTGTTTGTCAATTTCTTGGCCGCCACAACAAATTCATCCCAGTCTGCTGGCGGCTTTGCCTTCCCCTGAGGATCTGTGAGACCGGCTTCTTGGAAGAGCTTTTTATTGTAAAGCAAACCCATCATGTAACCGTCGATGGGAAGGGCGTATATATGTCCTTTTCTAATAAACGGCGCAAGGACGTCCTTGTTCAATTGGTCTTTATATTGCCAGTCTGTTAAGAAATCCGTGAGATCCAATGCATATCCACGCTCGATTAAATAACCTTCGGTAGCTGGAATCCTGATCACATCTTCGGCCGTCCCTCCAGCCATTCTGGTAGAGAAACTATCTGGCGAATAACCGTGACTTGTCCATTTAATTTCAATCTCCGGATAGACCTTATTAAAGCGGGCTATCGATTCTTTCATCCGCTGGATCGCGACCTTGTCTGTCTCTACGGGTCCATCATTCACCGTCACGACGATTTTACTCTGGCCACCTGCTACTTTTGGCTTATCGTTCCATTTGACCGCTAAAACGCACGTTAACGCTACAGCTAAAACCGCCACTAAAAGCCATTTCTGTCGAGTAGACATATACAAATTCATCCTTTCACTACTTATTTTCTAGTGTGAGGAATTTGTCATACCCCTCACAGAACCGGACGTGAGGTTTTTCCTGATCCGGCTTCGTCGATACTCCCCTACGCGCTGTATTTGTTGAATTAGCTTTGCATAAACCGCCTTAAGGGGTACTCCAGTCGGTTCGTTGTAATTCCCATTCTCCCTTACTCTTGCTAGAAGGAATCTTTTGATAATCCTAAAGAAGTTCTTGTCTGCAATCTTCACTTGTAACATTTCCATTAGCCACTCATGATCAACATTATCAAAGAAACTGCGGATATCAGCGTCTATTACAAAGTTAACTTTTTGCAACATTATCTTGTTGTCAATTGTCTCTAGTGCTTGATGGCAGCTTCTTTTGAGTCTATAGCCGTATAAGCAATTGAAAAAATTTAGTTCGTAGATTGCGTTTAGCATCCTGGTTAGTCCCATTTAGATAATTTTATCTTCCAGTGCAGGTGTGCCCAAAGGTCTAAGTTTACCATTACTTTTAGATATATAAACCCTTTTGACAGCTAGTGGGTAGTACCTTAGGGCTTTCATGCGCATCACTAAGTTATGGATGTTTTCATCTAAGTTTTGTTCGTATTCTTCAAAGGTCACTCCATCTACGCCTGGTGCCACATCTGCTTTTAGCATCCAAAAGCATTCCTTTAGTGATGCTTCGTTCAATAAAGTGTGCAAGACTTGAAAATCTAAAGCTTTTATCTTCCTTAGCGCGTTCGGATATAAGGGTTAGTTTATTTCCATATTAAACTGCTCCCTATCGGATGCCGCTTTCCCTGCCTTAATAGACAGCATATGTTTCCCCGCTCCTTTATGTATTGACGCTAACCCCTCCTTCCTTAGTATCCGCTAGTAACCTTGCTCCGCCTGTCCGCGGTGATTCTGCTTCGCCACCGCATGACGCTTGCCCTCAGCAGCTTCTCCGTTTGTCTGTTAATCTTCACCCAATTTTGCATCACTGCTCAAGGACATATCGTCAAATCAGGCTACGCCTAACTACAAAGGAACATGCAATTTCAGCATTCCGCGCACTTCTTAATCACCTCCTGCGCAATCATGTTATTTTAGAAGAAAATCACAGTAACAGAATTATGTTTTTAATATTCGCCTAACAGTGTGAGATGTTGCCTGTTCAAATTAGCATTAATCCTTATATCTGAAAGCGCCTGTCTATACCCATGCAGTCTCACGAGTAAATATTTTTGCTATGCCGTGTTCGAGCTATTCATTGCTCCTTAGCTTCGACGTAAATTGAAAAGTTCGTCTTCATAAACAGCCGGCTTGCAAACGGCCTAGCTCTAGAGCTCACTCACCAGCCGCCGCCAAATCAAATGCGCTCGCCATAAAAAACAAAGTTCAAATTTACGCAGTTGCAAAACCACAAGACTGCCGGAGCTTCAATTTAACGGGCATAATTTTCCGTTCTGCGGTCGTAAGGTTTTCCATCTTCTGAAAAAGCAATTTCGTCGCTTCAGTACCCATTTCTTCGATAGGAGAGTGAATTGTGGAAAGCGCAGGATAAATCATCGCGCTGGTAGGCAAGTCATCGTGCCCTATAATAGCAACCTGCTCCGGAATCTTGATTTTATTATCCTGTAATGCCTTGATGGCGCCTATGGCCA
>CALCRD010000184.1 GCA_937894355.1 uncultured Bacillus sp. | reverse complement strand
GGATTGCATGGCTCTGTGCATCGGATTTACTGGCTCAACAGGGCCGGAATATTCATATATCACTTGGTGCGCTAGATGCGCTAGCAGGTAATGTTGAAAATAAAAAACCGAATAGCATAATCATGGCTATAAGAGTAAAATTAAATTTTTTTACTATATTCATATTATATAACCTCCCAATGTTATTTGTGAATTTTCCAAAGTAGCTTGTAAAAGGTGTATTTTTGACGACTTAAATTTAATCACCACTTCCTTTTAATATTTTAGTTTGTTTTTTGGATATCAGAGTCTAAATACTACCGCAGGCTCCTAGGGTTGAATAATCTGTATGAAATGATGTGGCCTCCTCCTTTCAATCGTTCTTCAGGGTCCCATAAACAACTAACTAATATGTTTAATGGTGTAGATAGTTCCTTTTCCCATTCAAAGTCTCCTATCATTTTCCCCCTAATCCCGCTATCCGTTCCCCAAATCCCGTTTATTGAACCCGAATGCCCAAAATTATGCAGGAATAATGAGGTGGGATGTCCAATTCTATATTTGATAAGGGCCTTATTGGCCACTATGCCACATATTGGGGGTTGATTTATATGTTTACGCTTCCCTGGTACGCTGCCATATTTATCTCTATACCTGAAACATTCTTAATAATTCTGATTGGTTTTGCCTTGTTTAATAGCAGCATTAATTTAAAAGATTCTATTGTAGCTGCAGTGGCGATTGGTATGATTTCCCTTTTTTTAAGGAGAATCCCGATTTACCCGGGATTAAAGGTACTTATTCTAATCTTGATATTAAGTGTTACCGTAACTTTATTTAGTAAATGCGGTACCGCCTGTGGTTCTTATGTCGATTTCTAAAAATGTTAATGATTTAGCCATAAATCCATGGTTGAATATCGGGGTCTTTCAACCTACGCTTTTACTGGCTATCATATTGTTCTTGTTAATAAAAAAGCTAAATTTCGTGCTTTATGACCTTGGAACCAAAGAAAGCTAATTATGAAGAAAAATAGGGATGTTTTTGTCATAAGTGTAATCCTTCTGCAAACATTGGTTATCGTCATTATGAACCATGTTATCAGGGCAGGAGTTGATATTAATATCGTCAAGCGGTGGCTACCCATTTTTGAATTGATCGTACTTATTCTTGCAATATTTAGCATCGCTTCGATAAAAAGCATTGAGAAGTATGCCAGAGAGAGAACAAAATCCAGTCTGATCAAAAGCAATCTTAAGCAGGTTGAAAGTCTCCTACAGATATTGCAGGTTGAAAAACATGAATTCAATCGTCATATACAGACTTTACAAGCAATGATTTATCTAAATAAAAATGAAGAGGCTATGGAATACATTGAGGGAATATCTGAATCTCATTGGAACTCAGATATAATTGAATTTCCAGATCAGCCGATAATTGCCGGACTATTAAATAGTAAGTACAATTTGGCCCGTTCGCATGGTGTTGGCTTTGCTGTATCGTCTGCTTGTGATTTTACAAACCTTGCTGTAGAACCATGGGATCTTGTCAGTATATTGGGGAATATTATCGACAACGCTATTGAAGCGGCTCTTCAGGATCAAGAACCGAGGGTAGGAGTGGAGTTCGTACATGTAGGTAGTAACTATACAATCATCGTTCATAATAATGGTTCAACTATAAATAAAGACGACAAAGAAAAGATATTTGAAGCAGGATTCACGACGAAGGGCTCCCTTGGACGAGGTTATGGTTTATTAATAGCCAGGACCCTGGCTAATTTTTATGAAGGAGAAATTGATTGTCGATGCGGTAAGAACACTACATTTAGGGTGATATTACCAGACAGAGAGGTAATATAATGATCGCTGTCATTTCTAACAATATAGCCACACATCTTGGTAGCAAATTAAAATCAACTCAAGATCAAATTGAAGTATATTCCTATGGTTTACAAATCCTGCTAGGAGCAATTACCAAAGTAATTTTAATTATATTTATAGCCTGGGTATTGAATACGCTGGGTATTACCCTTGTACTATTTTTAGTATTTGCCGCCTTTCGTTGTTTTGGTGGAGGAGCACATTTAAGCACCTATCCAAGGTGTCTTACATTTGGCACAGCCATCATAATTGGTCTGGGGAAATTATCGCAGTTTAATTTTAAAAGTACCGTTTTAATATTTATTTTTATATCAACTTTTATATTTGCAATGTATACGTGCATAAAATGGGTACCAGCCGGAACGGTAAAAAAACAATTTACCGATGATAAAATTCGCTTTATGCAAAAGAAAAAGCTGTTCGTGGTTATTATTATCTGGTCTTGTATTGTTGTCCATCTGATGCGACTAGTTCTGGAAAATTATGCTCTATCTGCAATTCTTGGTGGTTTAGGATCTCTATTTTTAATAACTCCATGGGGATATCAATTGTTAGAAACAATTGATAAATTTGCAGATGCGATAGGAGGTGAAAAGAATGCGTAAAATGAAATTTCAACAGACTGCTCTAAATATGTTGGCTGTGGTTTTGGCGTTTGTTGCCGGGACAGGAGTAAGTCCGAATTGTTGGTTTACTGCCTATGAACCCGATGTTCCAGAATGTCTGAAGAGATAGGAATGATTAGTAATGTTAAAAGTTTTGCTACTCGAAGATGATGACTATACCCGAGAATTCCTAAATAAATTATTAAGCGAGATTTCCGGAATAACAGAAATATTCGCTACTTCGAGTGGTGAAGAAGCAATTTCTTGGGCCGAAATTAACCAACCACAATTACTTCTTTTTGACATAGAGTTGGGGGGGAATAGCTCAAACGGTCTTTTTGTTGCTAATGCTATCTATACTTTCAATAAGGATGCCTACATTATATTTTTAACAGGTTATTCCCAATATGCTTTGGATTCATTTGCCGTACATCCTTACAGCTATATGTTGAAGCCCATCAATATTGCTAAATTCAAAGACCTCATTGCGGAAATCGTTGATAAAGTCCAAGCTCAAAGCAAGATTAATTCAGATATATTAGCATTAAAAAATAGATATGAAACAATGCACATAAACAAAAATGATATTCTTTTTATTGAAGCTCGGCGGCATAGGGCGGTTATTCATACTCTAGGCAATCACTTGGAATTAAACAAAAGCTTGGACGAGTTGGAGACAATGCTGGGTTCAGGCTTCTTGAGGGTTCATCGATCCTATATTGTGAATTTAAAAAAGATTAAGAAAACAAAGGAGATTGTAGACAGATCCTATGAGATTGAGTTCTGCGATTGTCCTAAGACAGCTTTCATGAGCCGCACTTACTACTCACATTATAAAGAATACTTTGAACTCTAACTTTTCTCCAAGGTCTAGAAGCACCGCCAATTTCCTCACTTCGATGGTTACTCTATTGCTTTTAAGGCATCTGACATCCAAACTCCGCAAAAGCGAAACTATTATATTATAATGAAGAAACAATAATCAAAAAACCCCCCCGGGCAGTTGCAGAACAATAGTTCAGGGTGTGGGATTCAGAAAGGTTTGAGAATACAAACCTAGGATTTTCGGGATCCATGCATAGGAAATTCACAATAGAATGAGAATAACAAAGAAATATTCATCTAAGTTTGAGAATATTAGCTAAAATGGGTTATAAGTATTATCGTTTTTCAAAACAAATAACCACGCTAAGCTGCGTGGTTTCAGACTGTCAAAGAACCCTCGCTAAATCGCAAGAAATAGCGGGGGTTTCGTGTT
>CALCRD010000183.1 GCA_937894355.1 uncultured Bacillus sp. | reverse complement strand
GTCTCAGCGATAACACGAGTTTTACCCATTCGTTTAGCCAGCAATACTTGCCCCAGAACATTGTTGATTTTATGTGAGCCGGTATGATTTAAGTCCTCTCGTTTAAGATAAATCTTAGCTCCACCTAAATCTTTGGTCATTTTTTCAGCATAATAAAGCATTGATGGTCGACCTGCATAATTATTTAACAAATTATTTAGTTCTGCTACAAATCCTGGATCATTCATAAAATGGTTATATGCTTCCTCAAGCTCAATAACAGCATTCATCAAGGTTTCTGGAATATATTGGCCACCGTGGATTCCGAATCTTCCTTTTGACATGTTCCTCATTCTCCTTTTTTTGTGGCTGTGTTAAACTTGGCTGTTGATTTTTTTGCCAATCAACATTGTTCTTAAAACAGCCTTTTTTGTTAAAAATACAATAAAAAAAGCCTTTATCCCTATAAAAAGGGACAAAAGCTTTGTGACTTCTGCGGTACCACCCAAATTGACGTAAAATACGCCCACTCATCATGTATACTATCATATACACCCCACTGATAACGGGCGGATCCCCGTAAGCGCCTACTCTCTCATCTATCTTGATTTCAGGCTTCCCTCACAAGTCCATTCAGAATCTTCTTTGCAACCGCATTCCCACCAGTTAGCGGCTCTCTAAGTACAAATCAATATTCTTACTACTCTTGCTCATAGGTTTATTATAATATGAATATTCTAACACCTATTGTTAATGATTGTCCACTATAATTTAATGGGAATCTTTTCTTTAGACTCTTTTCTCAAACTTTGTTGCTTTTAAGATGAAAACGAAGTGTTTGACTACGTTTAGACAGACAACATTTAGGAGAAAAGAACTTTTCTGTTCCTTTATTTTAAATCAAAATCTTTACAATCTCTTCACCCATAACAATTCTCTTCAAATATTATATCCAAAATCTGACCCTAAACATAAAGAAAGAGCACAATTCTTGCTGCAGATTGTGCCCGATAATGGAAAATTGGTATTGAAAAAAAATCTCGCTAGAATTACAAAGCAGGTACCCTTATTAAAGATTACAATCAGCACCTAAACTATACTAATTTGGAGTTAATACTCCCCGAACCCAATCTATAAGCAATATACAAAGAGCTGGCTTATGACAGCTCCGAGTATTTTTCATTTAGTATCTTTTGGATTTGTTTTCTTAGTGTAGGAACTTTATTTTGGACTACATCCCATACAATTCGATAATTAATGGAAAAATAACCATGAATCATCATATCTCTCATGCCGGCCATCTTTCTCCATTCAATTTGGGGATTTTTTTCTCTAATTTCATCAGAAATGTTTTTTGTTGCCTCACCAATGACTAAAATGTTTTTTATTACAGCATCTGAAACTAATTCATTGTCAACAAAATCTTCGAATGAAAGCCCCTTCGTGAATTTTTCAATTTTTACTGCAGCGTCACAAATATCCTCTAGAAAGACTTTAGGCTCCCTCAGCATACTTGGCACTCCTTAGGATACTTGACTTTAAAGCTGGCTTAATATCTTCGATAATAACTAAATCTACAGGCGTTTGAAATAGATCCTCAAGCTCGAACTTTAGTTCCATATAATTATCAAATGTCATTGAGTTATCCGCAAATTCCACTAACAAGTCAATGTCACTAGAATCCTTTTGTTCTCCCCGGGAGTATGAACCAAAGAGAGCAATACGCTTAACACCGTATTTTTCTTTCCAAGTTTTTAAGTTATTTGATAGTACCTCAAGAACTTCCTTTTGCGATAACATAAGGATCACCACCCTTCCCGATTATTCATTATTCTCATTATAGCATTTATCAATTACATTATTCGCCCTCAAACCAGAATCTCCTTTACGACTACAGTATTGGATCTTTTCTTGCCTTAATTATTTATCTAGAGAGGAAGCGGCTTCCTTTTGAACAGCGCCCTTTAACAGAAAACTCGAATTCGAGATAATATTAATAAACGATTCATCCTACTTACCAAAAAGGGTATATTTAATCACTACGCCTTAGGTTTACCCCAGGCTTGTACTAATATATTGTTTATCCAATAAATGAAAAAGACTACATTAATGGTCCTCATTAATGTAGTCTTTTTTCATTTCCGAAATTTATATTCTTACTCTAGCCTAGGAAACTTCCTGATAATAAAACTAATCCAATAATAATTACTGCACCGATACCTTTAAATACAAAATTTACACGTTCCATAGATTCCATCATTTTAAATTCCACCTTTAACTGATTTATTAATTACATCATAAATGTTAAAAATGACTTTTTTATGACAAATACAAGATGAAGTTGACAAAAATAAAAAAACGCATTAATTTTTATACATTTTCAACTCTTTACCCACACTGGAAAAGCCCCCAGAATTTAAATAAGCGCTAATCCTTGTTTCTGGATAGCGCCCTTTTCTTGAATAAGCTACTACAAATGGAATCGGACTATTAGTAAAAATCATGTGTTTCTGTACACTAGATTAGATGGGGAATATTACCACGAAATAAAAATAGAAGGTAATTCCTTGACACTAAACTAGAGAAAAAATCTCATATCCTTATCGGCTATTATTCGCTTATTCATGATTAAACTTTTTATTAACAATCCAATAATTCGTTACAAAGAGTGTCAATAAAATCCAAACGAGCGTTAGTAGTACATTGTCTAATGCTTTTGAATTTACAAATCCCGTGATTAGCGTTTCCATTGCATGTTTGCTCATACTGGCTGGATTTACCTGGTCCATTATCGGATTCAAACCGACGATTATTCTACAACCTATAAGAAAAATAATTGAAATTAATGCGATAATACCCTGACTGTGAAAAATAGCACTTATCATTGTTGTGAAAGATATGATAAAAAGAACCCATACTAGATAAAATACCAATCCTGTAATCATGTGTGAAAATGGGACGGTTGTAAAAAGATAATTTACATATAGATAAGAGGTAAAGTATCCAATTGTTACACTAAAAGCTGCCATCAAATAATTTGATACCATTTTTCCACCGATATATGAAGTAACAGTAACAGGACGTGTTAAAATAAAGGCCAGCATACCGTTGGCTTTATCTGTTTGAATGATACCCATCATAGAAATTGCAAGAATCATAAGCCCAAGCTGATCAAACTGAGATCCTAAAGTACTTGCTAGTACTTCCCCGCCTTTTTGTGCTGTCATACTCGGATCAATGATAATTCCCTGACCACCGCCTAATACTTCTAGAATTGATGGCAAGTAATAAGTTACTACTGGCTGAGTTGCTCCTAAAAATATAAAAACAATAGGTAGCCAAATCACTTTAAAATCACGTAACATTTGAACATATTCTTTTTTAATCAGTACAATTAGGTTATTCATTTCTGCACCACCAATTTTAGGAAGATTTCTTCTAAAGTATCGTTATTCATTTCAAATTTAACGATATCCACGTTATGTTCGAGTGCATTTTGCAGTAATGATTTTTTGTTTTTTTCGATATTTTCAACTTTTACTTTGACTTTAAGCCCAATGACCTCTACATCCTTCACATAAGGCAATTTTTTTAAAACGTTAATCCACTTTTGATCCTTCTCTGCTATGTCCACTATTAACTTATTTTCGCTATTGCGGTTTAAAAGCTCGGTGATTGTTGTATCTTCTATTTTTATCCCATCTTTTATAATGACAAATCGTTCACAGATTTCTTCCGCATCGCTTAATATATGGGTTGATAAGAAAATAGTTGTATCTTTTTTTATTTCTTCAATCAGGTTTAATACTTCTCTTCGACCAATTGGATCTAATGCAGATACCGGTTCATCCATGACAATAAGCGTGGGTTTATGTAGTAATGCTTGTGCAATACCGAGTCGTTGTTTCATTCCACCAGAAAATGTACCAACCTTTGAGTTCTCTTCGCCCCTTAGTCCAACTTTTGTCAGAATTTCAGGTATCGAGTTTGTTAATACTTCTTTTTTCAATCCAGAAAGTTGCCCCATAAAAGTAAGGGTTTCTCTCGTTGTCATCCAATTAAAAAAATTAGGATACTGTGGTAGGTAACCAATTTCTCTTTTCATTTTTGATATTTTTATCCCATTTAATAAAACTTCACCAGCATTGGGGCTAATAATATCTGAAATCACTTTTATTAATGTAGATTTGCCTGATCCATTTGGTCCAATTAAACCGACACATTCCCCAGATTGCAGTTCCATTGAGAATTTATTGACAGCAATTTTTCCTTTAAATGATTTTGTTACATTTCTAATCTCTAATTTCAAGATTTCTCACTATCCTTTCTCCCTATAACAAAATACAAAATAGGACCAAGTGTATTAGCAAAAAGAATAATTAGCGTCCATATAAGCACATTTTTTCTCGTCTTTCTATGTTGGTATAAATCAATTAATGCAATTATAACTAAAAGCGCACCCACTGCCACAACTGGCAATATAATGGGCAGAAAAGCCATAATGTCAATGTCTTTAAAGTCATTTAATCCATAATGTAGTTGCATTCCTACCATTCCCTCCTTAAACCCATTATCATTATTAATAATGATAAGACAACTAGAGATTCATTGCAATCATTATTCTTATTATTTATAATGAGAATAAAATTTAACAAAAAATAAGGTGATTGGATGAGTAGCAAAGTTGATATTTTAATGCATCCGGTAAGAATGAAAATTTGCCAAGCATTAATGAGAAATAAAGAAAATGGGTTAACACCATTAGAAATGGTAAAAATTCTCAAAGATGTACCTCAAGCTACTCTATATAGACATCTGCAAACTATGGTTGATTCTGGTATTGTCCGTGTGGTTAAAGAGAAAAAGGTAAAATCTGTTTCCGAAAAATATTACGCTATAAATGTAGAAGAGGCAAAAATTGACGGAAGTGAATGGAAGGAATTATCGAGTAAAGAGAAATTGGATTATATTTCTTATTATCAATTATCACTTATGACACAATATCAAAGTTATCTTAAGAAATTAGGTGAACAAAATAGCCAAGAGGACAGTGCTACTTTTTCTTTAGTGGAATTAAAGATGGATGAAGAACAATTTATACAATTTCAAAACGAATTAAAAGAATTAATGACTAAATACTACCATACCCAGAGTAAGGGCAACGAAATAGGGGTTCCATTCCGGACCATCGCCATTACAATTATTCCGGAGACTTAAAGGAATTAAATAATTGAAAAAAATTCAGATGGTTCGAATATAAGTACTTATTACTAAATCGTCAGTCAATTGATCGATAAAGGTTGCTTTAAATCTTATAAAAATAAGGCCGATGATTCCTTAGCGTAGGAAAAATCGGCTTTCTTTTTGTCGAATTTTGCTTAGCGTATGTTTTTCGCGGCATTTTGTTGGTAGGACCCCTTATACAGCTAAATGGCCCTATACAAACAGAAAGAGCGCAATTCTTGAAATGCGCCCTTTACTTGAATACCTTAGTTTTTTCAATTTCTATAAGTGGGTC
>CALCRD010000182.1 GCA_937894355.1 uncultured Bacillus sp. | reverse complement strand
ATTATTTTTTTATTATTTTAAAATCGCTGGATTAATTAAAAGAAGCGTTGAATATCATTCCAGGTGACAACAAGCATTAACAACATCAATAGCGCAAATCCGATAAAATGGACCATTCCCTCTTTTTGGCGATCAATTGGCTTCCCTCTCACTGCTTCAACAGCAAAGAACATCAGCCTACCGCCATCAAGAGCTGGAATTGGTAATAGATTCATGATTCCTAAATTGATACTGAGAATCCCTGCCCATTTCATCAAATAGAAGATACCGGATTTTGCCACAATATCCGTTGATTGGTAAATACCAACTGGACCTGACAAAGCATCAATAGAAAATTGACCAGTAATTAGTTTCCCCAGCATGGAGAAGATTTCAATCGTCCAAAAATAAGTTTCCTTAAATCCGTAACCAATCGCTTTTATAGGTGACTTCTCTACTGGGCTGTACACGCCAATAATCCCAATTGTTTTTCCTTCAACCTTCTTTTTGGCTGGAGTTACCGATAAGGACATATCTTTACCATCTCGTTCGATGGAAAATTCCACTTTTTTATTTGGGTTCTTACGTATTGTTTCGACAACATCATCCCAGCTTGCCACTTCTATTCCGGCAATTGAATGGACAATATCACCTTCCATTAGTCCAGCTTTTATAGCCGTTCCTTCAGGAGTGAGTTTTCCCAGAACAGGTTCTGCTGACGGAACACCTTGTAACAAGGCAATAATGATGAATACTACCAATGCTAATACAAAGTTCATCATCGGTCCGGCAAAAATAGCCATCGTTCTTTGAGGTAATGTTTTAGAAGCAAATTGACGGTCATAAGGTGCAATTTGTGTTTCGTTCCCATCCTCAACCAAAACGGCATCCCGTTTCAAGGAGAAGGTTTGCATGACTTCATCTTCCCCGTCTAAATACCCTCTAATGATTAAATCATGTTCAAGGTCGGCTGTTTCTACTTCAATAACCCGGGCATCTGGAAACTTTTCTTTATTATTCAAAATAATTTTGGAGATTTTCTCTTGATCATCGAAAATTAGACCGACACGATGTCCTGGTTTAATCTCAACTATTTCAGGATCCTCTCCGGCCATCCGAACAAATCCGCCAATGGGCAGCAAACGAATCGTATAGATTGTTTCATTTTTTTTAATGTTAAATATTTTGGGTCCAAATCCTATAGCAAACTCTCGACAAAGAATTCCCGCTCGTTTCGCAAAGATGAGATGCCCAAGTTCATGAAAGAATACCAGGGCTCCGAATATTACAATAAAAGCTATTACTGTACTCAAACTTTAAAACCACCTTTTCTATAGAAGTCTCTGTACAATGGTTCTCGTTTCTTTATCGATTTCCTGAATGGTTGCAAGACTAGGATTCTCAATACTTTGATGGGAGTTTAGTGCTTTTTCAATTAAATCCTCAATTTGCAAGAAAGTAATTTTCCCATCTAAAAATGCAGCAACAGCTACTTCATTTGCAGCATTTAACACGGTTGGCATTGTACCTCCGACTTTTCCTGCTTCATAGGCAAATTTTAAGCAGCGGAAACGCTCTAAATCCATTTCTTGAAAATTCAGTAATCCAACTTTAGCCAAATTTAGGCGATTGGCACTTTTTAATGGAAGGCGATCCGGATGAGTCAGAGCGTATTGGATTGGAACTCTCATATCAGGTGTTCCTAACTGAGCAATAATACTACTATCATGAAACTCCACCATTGAGTGGATAATACTCTCTTTATGGAGCACAACATCAATTTTCTCGTAAGGAATGGAAAACAACCAGTGCGCCTCGATAACTTCGAGTCCTTTATTCATCATTGAAGCTGAATCAATCGTAATTTTGGCACCCATAGACCAATTTGGGTGGGATAAAGCCTGCTCTAATGTAACGGTTCCCAGCTCTTTTCTGGTTAAATCTCTGAAGCTCCCACCAGAAGCAGTCAAGATTAGTCTTTCGATACTTTTGTGTTTTTCTCCATTTAGAGCCTGAAATATTGCCGAATGTTCACTATCAACAGGTAATAGCTCCACACCATTCCTCTTTACGGCATCCATAACCAAATGTCCTGCTGTCACCAAAGTTTCTTTGTTTGCTATCGCAATCGTTTTTTTTGCTTCTATTGCTTGAAGGGTCGGAAACAGACCAACACTCCCCATTACTGCATTCACCAATACATCCGCTTTATCAAAAACTGCTACTTCAATTAATCCTTTCTCACCATATGTAAATGAGGTGCTGGGAAATTCAGCTTTTAACGTTTCGTATGTTTCCTTGTCCTGAACAGATACTAGAGCAGGATGAAATTCAGTAATAATCTTCCTTGTTAGCAATACATTTCGTCCAACAGAGATAGCAACCAAAGAAAATTCAGTGGGATGTTCGTTTATGATATCTAGTGTTTGTGTTCCTATGGAACCTGTAGCCCCTAACAAACTAATATATTTCAATAAGTTCCACTCCTAGTTGGGTCGATAAAAAAGTTCGACCTAATCACGTTAGATTAGATGAAAAAAATGCATCATCGGTAAGACAAATAGCAAACTGTCAAACCGGTCTAAAATTCCACCATGACCTGGTAAGATATTCCCTGAATCCTTCACATGGTAATGACGTTTTAATGCTGATTCTACTAAATCACCAATTTGTCCAAAAACAGAAAGGAAAATAGTGATAATCAAAAACTGCCATAAAGAATTATCAATTTCGGAAAAGGCGGCAAATAGACTAGCAACAATTAGGGCACTGAAGATGCCTCCAAAAAATCCTTCTATTGTTTTATTGGGACTAATTTCTGGCCAAAGCTTGTTTTTCCCATAGGCCCGTCCGATAAAATAAGCGCCAGAATCGGTTGCCCAGATAATAAAAAGCGCATAAAAAATGTAGGTTGTACCAGCATCTCTTGCCACAATAAAATAATAAAAACCCATACCAACATAAAGGGCAACCAAGATAGAAAATGCTGCATCTTCAAAAGTAAACCGATTTTTCGTAGCAACCGTATAAGTTAAAAATAATAATATTCCTAGTAATCCCAAATCAATTTTCGAATAATTGATTCCACCAATTATTTCTTGAGATGGAAAGGGCAATAAGAAAATCCATAAAAGTGCAAGTGTAAGTATTCCGGGGACTGTAAATAACTCAATATCACGCATTTTCAAAAGTTCATATAAAGCTACTGCTGCCAAAAAATAAGCTAATAACACGAATAAACTTCCGCCAAAAAAGACGAATGGTAAAAAAATAGCTCCTGCAATAACCGCTGTAACAATTCGTTGCTTCATTTAGTTTTCCACACCTTTATAAATTTCATATCTCATCATTGCATTCATTGTCAAAAGAAAAAGACAAAAAGGTTTATCTGATTAAAAATTAATATTTTCAGGTATTATACTCCTCCGAATCGCCTTTGCCGATTTTGGTACGCTTCTATCGCATCAAAAAATTGTTCTTCACCAAAATCTGGCCACAGTACATCCGTAAACCAGAACTCTGAGTAAGCAAGCTGCCACAGCATAAAATTGCTCAGTCTTATTTCTCCACTTGTACGAATTAATAAATCAGGATCATCAATTGTTGCCGACATTAAATAAGATGAAAATTTCTCTTCATTTAGTTCATTTTTATCTATTATGCCACTATTCACATCATCCAAGACCTGTTTTACTGCATCAACAATTTCAGCTCTACTTCCATAATTCAAGGCGAAGTTTAAGATTAATCCTGTATTATCTTTCGTGTCTTCCATCGCTTTTTCTATTGATCTTAATGTATGCGAAGGTAGATTTTCCTTGTATCCCATCATTGTTACCCTTACATTTTCTTCAATAAGTTCGGGTAAGAAGCTTCCCAAAAATTCTTCAGGAAGTTTTAAAAGATAGTCGACCTCTGGTTTTGGTCGTTTCCAATTCTCAGTAGAAAATGCGTATACGGTCAGTACCTCAATACCCATCTCCTTAGCTACTCGGGTAATTTTCCGAACCACTTTCATTCCCTCGTGGTGTCCAGCTATTCTTGGTAGAGCCCGTTTCTTGGCCCATCTTCCATTACCATCCATAATAATTGCGACATGTGAAGGAACAGGATTTCCTTTTATCTGTATCAATCGCTCTCGGAGACTGGAAGATTGGTGCCCATTCTTCCAAAGCTTTATTTTATTTAACATAACATAGCTCCTCCAAAAAAAATAAGTTAATCTAACCCTCTAAAGAATGTAAGGAAGCCTTATTTGTTCATTGGATAGGTTAGTGTATATTTCCATTTTATTCACATGCTCTTATCATACCAAAAATGGCAAAAGATATCTCTATAAAAAGAATATGTATTAACATGAACATTCAGAATGGTAAGTGAAAAAACGACCAAGCAGATTATTCAATACTGATTTTTCTTTATGAAAAGCTTAAGCGCCGCCTATATGCTCTTGACCTTGAGCGATAAACTAAACACCCTACTTACCATAAATTTAATATTATCCTTTTAAAAAAACCCCCTATAAAAAAGAGGGTCTTTAAATGTCTATTAAATTAGAATTACACTTCCATTATTTCTTTTTCTTTATCTTTGGTAATTCCATCAATCTTGACTATTTGATCATCAGTTAACTTTTGAATGTTTTCGGAATTCACCCGCAACTCGTCTTCGGTAATGTCACCGTTTTTCTCTAGTTTTTTCAAATCATCATTGGCATCACGACGAACATTTCGAAC
>CALCRD010000181.1 GCA_937894355.1 uncultured Bacillus sp. | reverse complement strand
CGTTGCTAAGGTAAAGGATATCCAAGTCGTTGATGATAAAATTAAACCCCTGTTAGAAAGAACTTTGATTCGTATTGGCCAAGAATTAATCTTAAACAGGACTCAGTTAAAATCTGGAGAAGCATATGTTGATATTGTTAGCAAACAGCTTTCAATCTGTAAAAAGAGAGGTTACTGATATGTCATCACGAATTGATCAAGATTTAGCATTCTTACTAAGTCTTGAAAATGTCGCATGGTACGAGCAAGGAAAGGTAAAAATCTTAGATCGAAGAATATATCCGATAAAAACTCAATTTGTTGAATGCTGCAGTTATTGCGATGTGGTTACAGCGATTAAAAAGATGGTAACTCAAAGCGGTGGTCCGTATTTAGCCGCTTCAATGGGAATGGTATTAGCGGCTTATGAGGCTAGGGATTTAGATGGGGAGCAATTTAGCGCCTTCATGAAACAAGCAGCCTATGAACTGTCTCATGCTCGTCCCACAACATCAATCCGAATGGTTAAGATTGTTGAAGGCGCTCTGAAAGTTGTTGAAGATAATCTTCAGCAACGCTCCTGCATGGTTGAAAAGCTCCAAGAATACGCTATTGATGAAGTCACCACGCGGTACACCAATATTAAAAAAATTGGGAATCGGCTAGCGGAGTTAATTCCAATAAACGGAACAGTAATGACGCAGTGTTTCGCGGAAACTGTTATTGGGATGATGTTATTAAGACTTAGAGAACTGGGCAATAAACAAGTTAAATTTATTTGTCCGGAGACACGTCCTTATCTTCAAGGAGTTCGTTTAACAGCAAGTGTAATCAAAGATATGGGTTTTGAGGTAACGATTATTACTGATAATATGCCTGGCTACGTTTTGAAAGAGAAAAAAGTTGATTTGTTCACTTCCGCAGCAGATATGATAACAATGGATGGTCATGTCGTTAATAAAATAGGCACTTTCCAGATTGCATTATTATGTAACTATTATGGAATTCCATATTTCGTAACTGGAAATCCCAACCAAAAACATCAAACCATTGCTTCGGTCAAAATAGAAGAAAGAAATCCGCAGGAAGTATTGGAGTTCATGGGAATAAAAACAACGATGGAGGGAGTAAACGGTTATTATCCAGCTTTTGATATTACACCTCCAAGTTTGTGTAATGGCGTCATTACAGATAAAGGTGTATTTTCTTCATTTGATTTACAAAGGTATTACAAATAGAAAACTACCTATTCAATATATTTATGGATTATGATAAACTATAAATATAGGAAAAGAAGAACGGAACAAAGTGCTGAATAATACAAAAAACTGATATGGTTTTATTAAAAATAAAAGTACCACGGGTTTCCGTGGCTGCAATAGTGAGGTAAATAAATGCTTCCAGCAGTTAGGAAAAACAAAATAAAGCAGCTAATATTAGAAAAGAAGAATGTAACCGTAATCGAATTATCCGAGCTCTTTTCGGTGAGTGAAGAAACGATTCGTCGGGACTTAAAACTATTAGAAGATAGTGGTTTCATTGAAAGAACGCATGGGGGCGCAGTTTTAGCAGAAAGAGTTTTGAGTTTGGTTAGTACCAATGATTTGAAAAATATTTTTGTTGAAAGTAAAAGAGTGATTTCTAGTTTAGTAAGACCGTTAATTAAAAAAGGCGATTGTATTTTTTTGGATTCTTCGACAACCTCCTACTATGTTAGCGATGAACTAAAGGATTTACATTTAACGATTGCAACGAATTCCTTGGATATACTTAATAATCTTAGTAACCATCCCAATATCAAATTAATTGCCATTGGAGGCGTATTTTCACAAAAGAGAAGATGCTTTGTGGGTAGGAATGCGCTTAAAATTTTGCAAGATACCTATTTTGATGTTGTTTTGTTTTCATGCCGTACATTGAGCTTAGTTTATGGTATTACTGATTCAAATGATGATGAAGCTGAAATTAAGCGTGTGGTTGGTGAACGAACGAAACGGTTAATCTTAATGGCTGATCATTCTAAGTTCGATAAGGCATCATTTACGAAAATTTGTGATTTTGATAGAATTAATTATTTAATTACAGACAAACCATTAGACAGTAAGTGGTCGGAATATCTGAATGCGCATCAAGTAGGTTACTTTGATACCACCCAAAAACAAGATGACCAGAATTAATATTTGCGGGCTTTTATTTAGCATCCAGTTTATAGAAAATTTCAACTTGATCTTTGTCTAAAAGATGCGTAAAGTGAGAAATAAGTAAGCTTATCCAAAATATCGCTTTATTTTCGAGGATAAGTTGTTAAATGTTAATAACTTTAACTTCAAGGAGTTAAGGCTGGTTTATTGAGCTTGCGTTGATACAAACAATAAGTGTTTCTTGTCACATGGCTATTGTTTAGATGAGGGACGACGGCTATCCGCTCGTCCCTCATATATATTTATCGCCAATCAAAGAGATATAAGGTAGTCGCTCATGCTGGCTACCGCCTGCACACGTGAAGCGAGTGAAAATGGGGCCAGGCGCCTCGACAAGTAAGTTGTTAATGCCGCCTACCGACAGTTAATGTAAATCATAGGCGGGTGAATCAACAAAGGAGGCATTTTCTAGG
>CALCRD010000180.1 GCA_937894355.1 uncultured Bacillus sp. | reverse complement strand
TAAAGCCGAAGGTCAACAACAAATATCATCGTTATCTTTCCCTACCATTCGGTTTTTTTCTAGCAGCTTGCATGATTGTTGAAAATAATTCCGGTTTTCCTAAATTATGGGTGTTTTTAGCCCAAGAAGTTCAGCTTGGACTAAAACTTTCTCTAGGGGCGATGGGATTGTTTGACCTGATCCTAAAGCCTAAAAAGTCTAGCAGGCAGGATAGCGACAGTGAAGAAAGCAAGGAGGCGTTAGAGTGATTACATGGCAAAAGGTCAAAAATGCCTTGTGTGCCATTCTGGGGCTTCTGGTGGGGTTTTTGCTTTTTTGGAGAAAAAGCGAGCCGGAGAACACCAAAGAAGCTAAAAAAGTGCTCGATGAAAGTAAAAAAACGGCTGGGGAGATCGTGAAAAACAAAAAAGAGCGAGAAAAAGAAGCCGCCGATCTCAAAGAGAAGCTTAAAAAAATTACTACCGGAACTTTGATTTTAATTTTGATTATGTGTTTGCCGGTTATGGCTTATGTCCCAAAAGATTACGACGAAGCGATAGAATATTATCAAGCAGCCGTCGAGGTTGCATTAGAATATCAAAAATTATATGAGCAAGCAGAAGCGGATATTAATAGACTGCTAGAACAAAATAGCAAGTTGAGCAAAGAACTGGAACTTGTGCTACAATATAATAAACCAGTGCTAGGACTTACTGCAGGCGTTATAGTTAGCCGTTATCCGGGTCTGTATGTAGGTCTAACATGGCAATTTTGATAACCTACCTCCCTTCCTCCTTGATCCCTCGAAAGAGGGGTCTTTTTTTTATTTGACAGCTATTATTTTCTGTTATAAACTGGGGGCAAATCAACAATTAATAAAAAAGGGGGGGTGATACGGAAAAAACGACCAAGCCAATGGAGAAGGAGGGGGATATTTAAGGCGACAAACTTATTAAAGCATAACCGAGTAAAACTCGTTCATATATCCGGGAAAAACATTTAAATGGAGGATATATGAGTAAGAAGGTAATTATAAAAGTGGATTACAACGGTGTTTCAGTGGCGTTTGAAGGGAAAGAAATGGTTAACTTAACCGATTTATGGAGGGCGGCGGGCAGTCCTGAGTTAAAAGATCCAAACAGGTGGTTCACAGAAGCAAGAACGGCGGATTTTCTATTGGCCTTGTTGGAACAAGAATCTAATTCCACCGCCCAAGCGTATTTAAAAAGCAGGCCGTCCGGCAGAGAACATAAATCTGATTTAGAGCGTTGGTGTAGAGATGTTTTTAATTCCACCGCCCAGGTGGGTTTGGTAAAAACAAAACGAGGCAAGTATGGCGGAACGCGGGCAAACCAAATTATAGCCGTAAGTTACGCAGGGTATCTATCGCCCAAACTCCAAATATTTGTTAATAGAGTTTTCCTTGACCGCCTGCAAGAAGAGCGAAACCCCGATCTCATTGCCCAAAGATTCATCGATACATATAAAAGAAAGGGCTTTTCCGATAATCGAATCGCCCTGCGGTTTAAATCAATACAGAGCAACAAACAACATAACGAAGTATTGAAGCGTCACGGCGTTGAAGGTGTTGGGTTCGCAATGTGTGCCCATAACATCAACGTTGGAGTGTTGGGGACGACCAAGAAAAGATACCTTACAGCGCGAGGGGTTGAGCCGACCAAAAACGTCAGGGATCATATGTCGGATGCAGAGCTCGCAGCCGAAACCCTGGCAGAACTTCTCAGTGATTCGAAGATTGAGAAGGGAGAGGTTACGGGGAATAAGCCCTGCGCTAAGGTTTGCTACAATGTGGCGAAGGAAATATCAGACACCATGAACAGGATAATTAGTTGATTACTTGCCCGCTTCGGCGGGTCTTTTCTTTACGCCTAATCATTAAAGCGGTAGGAAAATGGCCATGTCTAGCGACAACGCCATTTTCCCTCTAAGCAAATGCGGCCCCGGCGTCTCCTTGCGGAAGCGCTCGGGGCCTTTCTTTGCGTCTTGACAGCCCTGGAATTAGTGATACAATAAAAACAAAAAGATAAATTGCGGGACGCCGCAGCAGAGATCCCCTTCTCCGGCCAGAGAGGGGGATTTTTGTTTGTTGTTATTGTTACGGTATTGTAAACAAAGTAAAGTGGCAGGTAGGTAGCCTAAAAAGTTTAGGGTAAATCGTACGTATATCTTGATTATCGTGATTATCTATGCTATAATTAAGACAAGATAAAGAACCGGAGGTGCTAAAAATGAAAAGAAACTTAATGAAAAGAGCCCACCAAATAGCTAAAACCCTAGAGGGAGATTACAGAGCAAGAATGAGCATAGCCCTCCGGCAAGCGTGGGAGGAGGAAAAAGGATTGGGTAACGAGGTAACCGGATTAATCTCCGAATTTGGGCTGAAACTGGGGTACAAAGACGGCAAACCAGGATTCCACGTCACCGAGAGAGTAAACTCGAAACAGATAGAACAAATCAAAGCCCTAAAAGACGAAATCATCGACGAACTACTAAAAAGAGAGGCCGCCGAGAAAGCCGCCGCCGCAGCCCGAGAAGCTAAAATCAACGCCATCGAAGGCCTCAAGGAACTGCAAAAAGCTATGGATGCCGAAGAAGACTACCACAGAGAAGTTAACCGCCGTTTTGAAAACGAAGCACTGTCTAGCATACTACCGGCGCAGCCAAAAACCAACATGAAAGAGCTTAAAGAGAAATACCCTAGAGCCGTCGCCTACATCAAAGCCGAAAACTGGAAATACGCCAACAACTACGCTAAGGCCGCCGCCGGGGAGAAAGCCTTAGA
>CALCRD010000179.1 GCA_937894355.1 uncultured Bacillus sp. | reverse complement strand
GTCCTCTATAGTAGTTTGACACTGTGTTTATCAAGGATTGGCACCATCGCTTGGATCAATATGATTGGGGTGAGAAGATGGAATTTTCATTATTTAGCCTTGACGGGGCCTTACCTGTAGAGGTTACCTTGGACGAGGATAACGGAAGATTTATGATTCGAAAAAGCGATTCTAGTGGGGTGTTTTTTAATAGCCCGAGTGAGCTAATTGAATGGGTTAAAATAAATTTCCGTGAAGAAGAATTTTGTAATAGCTATGAGTTTCAAGGGATGATGAATGTTCTTGATGGTTACACTGCGCATTATGGGTACTATGAGTAGGCATCCCCTCTCCCCACAGCTTAAGTTTTTGATGATAACGACTGTAAAAGCCTCCTAGTAATTAGGAGGCTTTTTCAAAGAATGTAAAAACTATATAATCTTTATGAAGCAACAGAGTTATTATTCAAATTGTTAAGAATTGTATTTCTTGTTTCTTCTGCTAGTTCTTTAATCGCTTGATTCGAAACGATATGCGCTTGTAACGGTTTATCAATGACAATTCGGACTGTTGCAGGTCGAACCAAATTCCCATTTTTCTCAAAAATATCTGATGTACCTTTTATGGTTATTGGAACAACTGGGACTTTAGCATCAACAGCCATCCGAAACCCACCCGATTTAAACTCTCCAAGAGCCCCACCCTTGCTTCTTGTACCCTCTGGAAACAAAACCATTGAATGGCCTTTTTTGAGTATATCGGTTGCTTGTCTAATAGTTCTAATAGCCTGTCTGCGATCTTTGCGATCTAAAAACACGCAATTCATTACTTCCATCCATGAGGATAGGACAGGAACCTTTTTGACTTCTATTTTGGAAATAAAACCAAATGGCTTATTGACATTTGCTAATAGAACTGGGATGTCAAAATCCCCTTCGTGGTTACTGACAAACAAGACGGCACCCTCAGGAATATTTTCTTGTCCTTCAACAATCACCTTAGATCCAGTAATTTTCATAATCGTTCTCGACCATTTCTGTGGAATACCGTGGATAATTTTATCCCGTTCATCCATCGATATTTCAGGACTTAGTTTTTTCATTTTTATTAAATTAGGAATACTGAAAATTAAATAGCCAATAAAATAAGTAAAAAATGCAATTAAACGCAACATATTATTTAAGCTCCTGGTATTTGTTTGTTATTTTCGATCATAAATAAAGAATTCAAAATCATACGGATTCTTTTCATCCTTTATCCCTTTTTCTCTAGAAATTAAATTCCATTCGTCCAAATTTATTTCCGGGAAAAAAGTATCCCCTTCAAAGACATCATAAATCTTTGTTATATAGAGGCGATTAGCGGTTGGAAATGCTGCTTTAAAAATTTCTGCACCACCGATGATAAACACTTCCTCATCAAGTTGTTCGGAGTGTTGCAGCAGTTCATTGACTGAATAGAGCACAGTACATCCATCGCTTTGATACTCTTTATTTCGGGTAATAATAATATTTTCTCTACCTGGCAAAGGTTTTCCAATCGATTCATGGGTTTTTCTTCCCATTGCAATCGGGTGACCCATCGTTGTTTTCTTAAAAAACTTTAAATCGGCAGGTAAATGCCATGGTAGTTGGTTATCCTTTCCAATTACCCGATTCTCGTCCATTGCCCATATTAATGAAATCATACGCTCACTACCCCTTTAATATGAGGATGCGGATCATAGCCTTCTAGAGTAAAGTCCTCAAATTTAAAGCTAAAAATATCCTTTACATCAGGATTAAGCTTCACGATTGGTAATGGCCGAGGTTCTCTTGATAGTTGTAGTTCTACTTGCTCAAGATGATTTAAATAAATATGGGTGTCACCAAAGGTATGAACAAATTCACCAGGTTCCAAATCAACTGCCTGTGCGATCATCAGCGTTAATAGTGCGTAAGAGGCAATATTAAACGGTACCCCTAGGAACACATCTGCCGAACGCTGATAAAGCTGACAGGATAGCTTGCCTTCGGCTACATAAAACTGAAACATGCAGTGGCATGGCGGTAGAGCCATATTCGGAATCTCCGCAACATTCCAAGCATTGACAATTAATCTTCTGGAATCTGGAGTGCTTTTCAATGCTGTGATTAGTTCACTTATTTGATCTACCGTTTTTCCATCGGCGCCTGTCCATGAACGCCATTGGTGACCATATACAGGACCTAGTTCACCATTTTCCTTTGCCCATTCGTTCCAAATCCGTACGCCATTATCCTGGAGATATTTCACATTTGTATCACCGTTTAAAAACCATAATAACTCGTGGATAATTGATTTAAGATGAAGTTTTTTCGTTGTCAAAAGAGGAAAACCCTTTTGAAGGTCAAAGCGCATTTGATAACCAAATGTGCTAATCGTACCTGTTCCCGTTCGATCTTCTTTTTTTACACCAGTTTTTAATACATCCTTACAAAGTTGCAAATATTGTTCCATTCAACACACACCTTCTATGACAAATCTATTAGATAATTAATTAACATATTTTATTTTATCTTATTATTGTAAGACCTGCAAAAACTCAAACGTCTTCGGCGCAAGTCTTTGTAGCTTTTCTTTTGTTGCATCATTTAGGAAATACATAGCAAACGTTTCGGCGAAGTATTCTTCGGGAAAAGTTGTTAAATAAGTACTGTCCCTGAAGAGTACCCCTCTTTCTTGTTCCCAGATTTTTAGAAACCGAGGATTATTCCGGATTTCATTGTAAAGATAACGATCTATGGAATGAGCTAGTTCATGGAGCTCCAAATTAATTGAGCTGTGCCCATTTCCCGGCTTGCTTGCACCAATTTTTACAAGAATGGTTTTCGAGCCTCCTATTCCAGGCACATCATCCCAAGTTGTGTTCCCAATATATCCTCTAGGCTTAACACCCCGTAGATGTTTTGCCGTGGGATTGTCGGTGAGACTTCCGGTAAAAAGATTGATTTTTATCCCTTGTTGGTTTATCTTTGTTAACATCGTTAATGGCAACCGATTTAAACGCGTTACTATAGCTGCGGCCTCACGTTCATCAAAAGGAGTATTGGGCAAATAAACCATTTCACCTAATAGCTTTTTTGAGGGCGTGGAAACAGAATCAACTATAGTTGATTTATTTGGATAATTTACCAAGGCAATTCCAGTCCCATTGGACTGAGTATTCCCCAATAAAAGAAGGGTAATTAGAACGACGATGATGATAGCAAATTTACGCACATTATTCTCCCTTCTATTCTTCCTTTGGAGGTTCATGATGATAGAATCTATTAATCCTACGCACACTTTATATTCCGTACATCTTCATTTAGAGAAGGACCTGGTTATGACAATCGGTAAACTAGGAACTTTTCAATTCCACAAAGGAATGTATATATATGTAGGTAGCGCAAAGCGGGCGATTGTTTCGAGATTAGAAAGGCATAAAAAGACCGAAAAAAAGCTGAGGTGGCACATTGATTATTTACGGCCTTATTGTGAGATTACTAAAATTATAACATACGAGAATACAATAGGAGAGTGTGGCCTTGCTGAGAAATTAAGGAAAAGCGTGGGGGGGACTCTACCCATAAAAGGCTTTGGGGCATCAGACTGTTCCTGCTCCTCTCATCTGATATGGGTAACAGATGATGTTTGAATTTAAGCAACCGATTTGGGTAACAGATGATGTTTGAATTTAAGCAACCGATTTGATAAATTGACGGAGAAATTACGCCTATTTAGTGATTTGCATCCAAAATAGCCTCAATAGACGGAGAGATTCCGCCTATTGAACCGAAAAACAGGAAAATGGAGGATTTATCACTGCATAAGCGAAAAACCTCCGCCTATATCCCCCAAAATGAGCTCGATTCTGAGTTTAGCCGGAAAATCTCCGCTAATTTTATTTCTGCGGGTAACTTAATTAAGGACAAGACTTCTTAGTTAAGTGGGATTGAAAAAACGCAGACCCGCTTTCCGGTCTGCGTTTTTTACTGTTCTATTGCAGATAGCCCCTGCCCCTTACCAGGGTGAACGTAAATCCACCCACTAACAAGAGCTATCTTTCAAAACTTTTTGGTTCTTAAGAATATGAACGAACAACTTCCGATAAACCGGCTGCATTTGTTCCAGTTCCAACAGCAGCAAATTTCCATTCTGTTCCATGACGATAAATTTCCCCGACAACTAGGCTTGTTTTACCATTATAATCATCTGTTAAGTTGTACTTAATCATTTCTTGATTGTTACTTGAGTTAACAACACGGATAAAAGCGTTACGAATCATACCAAAATGTTGTTTTCGTTTAACACAATCATAAATATTAACGACAAATACTAATTTTTGAATCGTGCTAGGAATTCTGTTTAGTTCAATAACGATTTGCTCGTCGTCACCATCACCGTGACCGGTTAAATTGTCCCCAGAATGATGAACTGAGCCATCACCACTTTTTAAATTACCGAAATAAACAACATCATTTTTGTTGCGAAGTTTATCTTGATCACCAAGCATGATAACAGAAGCATCACAGTCTACATTTGCTCCGCCAGAACTACCGCCAAAAAGGCCGCCAAATAATCCGCCGCCACCTTTGGCTTCAACAGGATCCCATCCTAAGCCAACCGTAATTTTTGTCAAACCAGGGTTTCCTTTTGTTAAATCTACGCGTTGTCCTTTTTGTAAGTTAATTGCCATTTCTTCCACCTCAATTAAGTTATTTGTTATTTCATGTTTTGCAATGAAAATCGTACCAAGTATTGAATTATTATTTGCGTAATCCACCTTTGACTATTAGCTATTCACTAGTCAAAATAGCGATGAGGTTTTGTTAATGCTTCATTTTCTTGAAATTTTCCTGAAGCTGCTCAAGTCGTTTTGTTCCTTCAACACGAAGACGTTTGTTTTCCTCTTCGATTGATTTGGTGTCCTGCATACCTTTTATAATAATGTTAAATGATTCTTCAATCGTTTCAATTTTAATGCTCGGACTACCAGCCAAACGAGCGATATCCACACTTTGATTTGATATATTTTGCGCATTACGGACAAGCATTTCATTCGTTCTGCGGTCAAGTTCACTCATTGAATCGGCCACTAATTTTTGCCGTTTAGCTGCCACAGCTTGAATAAGACCATTTTTAAAGATTGGAATCGTCGTCACAAAGGCCGAATTTATTTTTCCAATCAGTTTTGTATTACCTCTTTGTAAAAGTCTTATTTGTGGAGCAGTTTGTAATGAAACCATTTTGGCCATTTCCAGGTCATACACCCGTTGCTCTAACAACTCAATCGCATTTCTAAGCGTATCTAACTGCATCGAGGCCATTTGGTCTCCACCAGTTGCTTTAGCTTCAAGAGCAGGCAGTTCCGTTGTTTTAAGCTGTTCTGCTTTCAATTCCCCTGCGACAACATACTTTTCTAAAGTTAAATAAAATTGATAATTTTGCTCATACATTTGTTCAAGCATATTTGTGGAATCGACCATTTCTGATTGATATTTGGAAATTTGCACATAAACCTTGTCAATTTCACTACCCATTGTTTGGTATTTTCCAAACAGCTTATCAACTAGGTTTTCCCCTTTTTTAAATAAGCGTCCAAAAAAACCAACTGAGGTTTTTTCAAAATCCTTTTTATCAAAGCGGTCCATAATCTTGCCTAGTTGTCTTAGCAACTCACCAGAATCTTCAACCTTAGTTGTTCTCATATTACTTAATATTTGATCAGAGAAGCGGGAAATCTGAACAGCAGGTTCCTTCCCGAACTCCAAAATTTGGATTTGATCCCGACTATCAATCGATTTAGCTAACTGCTGAACCTCTGGTTCCTTACGTAATGCCAATTTAATTTCAGGTACCTTGATATCTGTAATTTGATCTTCAGGGTTTGTTACCTTCAAATTAGTTATGCTCAAATCTTGATTCATTACATTATTCCCCTTTTAAATTTTTTAAAATTCCGTTTAAAAAAAATTTTTTAAATGATGAAGGTTCTTTATACTCAAGGTCAAACACAACATCCTCTAGCCAATGAGAATCAAAATGGCCTTCTGTCAAATAGCTTTCAATATCGTTGTGACCTGGAGGATTATACAGAATGATGTCAAATCCAAACTGATTTAAAAATAACAGTAAAGCAACATCAGATCTGGTCATCGTACCATTCAGTTCATTATTAAAAAGAATAACTTTTGGAATTTCTTGAGAGTAATCAAATTTCTGTAGTAATCTAATAATTATCTTCGGAAGCTGTATTGCTTGAGTAAATAAATAAATTTTCACATCTTCTAATGATTCACCTGGTAATGGCTGCAAAAAAGGTTTTGCACATATATTCCGAATCGCCCCAGCAATCCCCCCCTGCAAACCCTTTGGCATTTGGTTATACTTCCAATAATGACCCCTCATCATTTTGTTAGGATCCAAGAAGCCATCTTTGCCGAGTGCATTTCGATAATGATATCGAAAATCACTATTCAGATTATTGGTAAACGGGAAAGTCTTTATTAACAGGCAATTTTCTAGCTCGGTAATTTTATGCAATCGCTCCCAATACTCTTTTCGATTTTTACTTACGCCAAAAACTTTCGCAAAAATAACTGGAATTTTCACTTCTTGATTAGCGACTTCGAAATTGGGACGAATCATTGCATGCTCCTTAATCAGCAAAAATAATTCATCATAAGTTGTTTTAAGTGTAACCGAGGATGGTGCATATTCACGCAACTGCCATGGCTTAAATAAATTGGAACCGTCATGATGTAAAATGGATTCAATTTCCTTGGAAGCTCGGTAGGCAACTGTAGCTTTTCGTCTGCGTTTTTCTATCGGAAAAGGTTCCGGCTTTTCATTGTCAGGATATGTATGTACGAAAGATTGCTCCTGATTTGCCTGTATAAACTCAAATGGGTCCTTTCCATTCGGATGGAACATAATTAAATCACAGCCGAGTTTATATAGAAAATACAGGAAATATTGCTGACTTTTTTTAAAATCTCCATACCACAAAAATTTCGGCATCGAATGTTCTGGATTGGTTTTTGTTAACTCAGGGTCCAAATGATTGACTGACCATTTAATCACATCCACAAGTACCCGCTGCAATTGTTGATTTTTCAATCCAGATTGTTCTACCTTTGCGAACAACTCCAGCATTTCTTTAAAAGAGCTGCGAATTTTCCGGTAAATGGCGGGGTTTTTATGTTTAATCAGCAGTTGCTCCCCATCAAGAAATGCGATTAATCTGTTAAGAGAAAGATTTTGGTCACGATGAATATTTAATACTTTTTGAATCGCTTGAAACTGTTCGTTGGAAATTACCTTATTAAGATTCTCATCAGTTAATAGGCTAATCTTTATATCTTCATTATGTACATATTCAAATAATTGATTATAGTATTCATCTTGATCAATTGGAATTCCCAAAAATCTTGCGGTAACTTGACCAATATGAAGGAACGCTCCTTCAATTTGAAAGTTCGGCCTATCAGGTAATGGTTTTTGTAGAGTAATCAACCAATTTTCCAAAGATAACGGTAAAATGTGGGTAGTCATTTGGCTATATGACAAATTCATCTAATTTCACTTCCCTTGGTGAGCGAAAAGCGTTTTTTTGTATATTCCCCTGTACTTTTCCATCATATCATAGTAAATCCATATTGGTTTATTTTATTAATACGATATCAATAACAGAATGGTTTCATGAAAATCGTAAGTTCTTTCACCTTCTTGGCTAATCGTGCATATATTTTGAGTACACCCAATCAAAGAAGGTGAAAAAATGAGAGTTTTCTATAATCGTCCTTCACCGGACCAAATTTCGGAGGAATTACTGATAGTACAGGATGTGTTAACGTCCTATGCGTTTGTTTATTTAGATATTGCTGTATTTTCTTTATTGTTTACACTCTTTTTAACACCAGTACTAAAAACAATTTCTTTTTCAATTTTATTTTTTATCGGTGCCTACGCTTGTCAGGTTGGACTATTCGCCCTGATAAAAAAATGGCTCCCCTGTTAAAGGATGTTCCTTCCTCACCGATTATTGCTTGCTACTAAAAAAGATGATTTTTATATCGTTAATACCTGTTTTGCCTAGTTGATCAAGAAATGGCTTTAGCGATTCCGCTGGAACTTCCCTCTCAAACATTAAAAATATGTCATCATATCCATTTGGTGGAATGTTATAGACAAAGTTTTTTATTTGAGAATCTTCAGGATTAGGAAATTCAAGCTTCCAATTGGCTCCATAATCTTCAGCCTGGTTTGGATATATCGGACTTCTTGTTGAGGAATGATACTTCACTCCACTTCCCATTAAGGAAGCTACCTTCATAGGAAGATACATGAACTCTCCGGTACCGAGACAAAGTGTTTTCTTTCCCGCCCGGCTTTTCTTTAATTGGCTAGCGATTATTTTTAGCCAATCATTCATTTTATGGTAATCAATACCTTTAATACCGAATCTTCCTGTTTCATGTAAATAAGGTAGTTGATTTATTGATGTCATGTTTCCAGGAATAGCTTCGAACTCCGATGATAGTTGTGCCTGTAAAGGTATTATGGTGATTTTTTGTTGAGATAAATTCCGACTATATTCAGGTACGGGAGAATTCTCAAAGTCTATTTCACCTATCGCCTTCATTTTTCCTTGGATTAAACTCACACAATTAATTGTTATCCCAAGCTCAACTTCGATGGCCATGAAGGCTTCTTGATGCTCGGTAGATCGCCAATCCAATATCGAAACAACTGTATAGTTTTTCCTTGGAAACTTGGCTTGAATGGAACGGATAATGTTAATCGCCGTTTTTCCTGTTGTTAACTCATCATCTACTAAAATAATTTCACGCTGATTGTTTAACAACTGTTCATCAACATAGCAACGATGTGATGTTGCGTGAGAATGTTCTTCCTCAAAGGTGATGACTGGTGTTACGGCACCAAGGTCCTCCCTTGTTGTATGAAAAAAATCGGCATTTTGGAAGCATTCAAAGAAAGCATGTCCAAGCCCAGTGGCCGTTTCGGCAAATCCGATAATGACTGGATTATGGTGTTCGGCAATGAATGGATAGGGTGAAAAAGTTTGATCTTCACCTTCTGTTAAAAACGACTCAGTTAATAAGTCCTTGAGGTGCAAATCCTCCGCATTAACCGTATAAGAATATCTTTCTGCTAGAATCGCCCCTGTTAGAATTCCGATGTACGGATTAATTGGCAAGTGTTTTCCTAGTAATTTACTGACAAATAAGAAGGCGCGCTTCTTATTAATTCGTCCAGCCATCAAGAAAACCTTTGCTAACTCCAGCTGATAGGGGTTTGATTCAATTTCTACTTCAATCTGTAACCCATTAAATAAATACTTCTTTTTTGAGTAGGTCAAGGTATGTGTTTTGTTCATGAAGCACCCCATAAATTTTCGATTTAAACAATATTTTTTGAGCCCAGTAACTATGAGGTTTAACCTCATTCATCTTATTAGCAAACTGGCTCTTCATTACACCAACATGACCGGAAACTTCGGAAAGAATGGTCAAAGCATCAGTGTATTCTTCATAGCTTACTACATTCAAAGCTTGAACAGGGATAATATGGCTCGGGTGAATAATTGTTTTTCCAACAAGTCCATTGGTAATATCCATGAATATTTCTCTTAGAAAACCATCCATATAATCATCAATTAGTTCTGCTCGATATTTTAATCCTTCATTCCCAAATTTTTCTCTAAAAGGTGTTTGCCTAAGCTGTGGCTTAAGTAATCGTTCCTTTGTGGAAAAATATTCCCATACAGGACCAGAAATTACATAGGAGCTTTCCCTTCTGAGGAAGATATTAATAATATCCGTTATACAATCTCTAACCACATTAATATCATAAACTGTTGTTTCAGGGTTTCTCCGAATACCGAAAATACCGCTAAAATCAGTCGCACCAATGCGAATGTTTAAAACTTGCTCTTTATACCTATCAGTTATTGCCTTTATTTGTAGTAATTCAGACAATCTAGTTTCTTTATTCATGACTTGATTGGTTTCCAATATAGGCATGGCAAATAAAGGATTGTGCTCTGTGCTAACTGTTTTTATATCCGAAAGAATTCCCTCACCAGTTTCTGGAGCAAACTTTGGAATAACAAAGCCTGCTAATAAATGGAGTAAATCCTGTAATCGACAAAGTATGCGTTGCAATTGTTCTCGATTGCGGATCCGAATGAAAATCAGTGGAAGTTCATCCTCTAGTATTGTTCCTTGTGAGACTCCGTCTTGTAATGTGTTGAATTCACGTTCCAGTAATTCTTCTGCCCAGTCTACTTGTTTATCACCTATTGCATCTTCTAAATCAATCACCATTGATGACAAACCGGCATGCTTCTTGGTTAACAGATCTTGAGCAATATTGGGTTTTGTAGCAGGCATATACAAGGTGGCTCCAAGGGCGTAGGCCAGCAAATTCCGATCAGAACGTTTGTGAAAACGCTCTGGTTTATGATAAAAAAGGTTTTCTAATTCATTATTAGAATAATTTGGAAATAGTTGCATGTGAGGCTCTCTCCTAAACTTTAAATAAAAATAAAGGGAGCAGACGACTCCCGTCAGTTCCCTTTAATCCATAACACTTATTATGTCATTGTGGCTCTTACTGTTCATTGAGGGCTTTCTTTCTATTAATATTGTGGACAACAAATGTTGCAGCAAATGTAATAATCAAAATGATAAAAAAGTAAAGATGATCTAAGTGGTAATCTAATACACCAGCAAACATTTTTGCAGAAATAATTAAAATGAGAATGTAAGCAGTAGTTTCAAGTTCTGGAATTCGGTCAATGAGTTTTAAAAATACCCCAGCGATTCCCCGCATCATTAAGACACCTAACATACCACCCAACAATAAGACCCACACTTCTTGACTAATTCCAAAGGCAGCTAACACACTGTCTACAGAAAAGGCGATATCCATAATCTCAACAGCTGCAACTGTTCCCCAAAAGGTTCCAAACAGCCTAATTAACAGACCACCTTGGTTAATACCTTCTAGCTGTTCTTCTTCATGGTCTGATTCTTTTCTTTTATCGATAAAATACTTTATTGCTAACCAAGCTAAATAAGCGGCTCCAATAACCTTAACCCACCATAACTTGATTAAAAATACACCAACGCCAATGGCAACAAAGCGGAAGGCATACGCTCCCAGCAATCCGTAGAACAAAGCTTTTTTGCGTTTGTCTCCTGGTAAATGTTTAACCATTACTGCCAAAACTAAAGCATTGTCGGCAGATAAAAGCCCCTCTAATATCACTAGTGTACCAATTAACCCCCAGCTAACTGGATCGGTTAAAACCTTTATCCACATCTGCCAATCAAAAAACATGGCGTAAGTATCGATAATCCCTTG
>CALCRD010000178.1 GCA_937894355.1 uncultured Bacillus sp. | reverse complement strand
GCTTCGCCCTACACATTCCTTGAGGAAGGGGTACTCTCGCCTAAAACTGATAGACTTTGAACCTATACGGTAAATATTAAAAAGTATATGATTATAGTAGTAAGATTTATTCAGTAGAGGAGTTGTTTAGGATGTCCTATAAATTGTTTGGGGCGTTGGGATTTGGATTAGGTGGAATAATCGTTGGCCTGGCTGGTGACTACATGATTTTTGCTTACATTTTAATGGGGGCTTTGGGAAGCGCGTTTCTTACCATTCCAGCACGTAATCTTAAGCTAACACTTCTTGCTAGTTTAATTGGTGGACTAAGTTTTTTTATCGGTTTTACTATCCCGATGTTCGTTTTTATGGTAATGGTGGAGCCGCCATTTAAATACTTATTTTTAGGTTTAATCATGGGGCTTTTTACTGGCGCCACGCTTGGTTTTGCATTCCGTAACATCAAGGTTTTCGCATTATGGGGTATGGCTGGGTTCGGATTAAGCTATGGAACAAGCTTTATGCTTTTGGAATTTTTGCGACCTATATTCCCCGATTTCTTTCAAGTTATCGTTATGATTCTTGCAGGAGCTATTGGCGGAGCATTTTTGGGACATGCAGCATCCATTGTTAATGACAACACTAAGCTGTTACCAAAAGTGTAACTTTTTATAAAAAATGAAGTTGTTAAAAATAGCCTAGTCCAATATGGACTAGGCTATTTCAATTAATAATATAAAGGCTGTTTCCTGAATGTAAACTAAGTGTTGTCATTTGTATTCCATGCTTTTATTGCTTAAAACTCAATCTATTACTTTTTTGAAAACCCCAAGCCCAGATTGCTCTTAATTCTCGCTTTCCGAAATCCATCAAAAACACTAATGGCTACAGTTATAATGATGGTGGCAATTGTACTTCCAATAATCCAGTCGATAAACGTGTCAGCAGCACCATGGGTGCCATTAAGTAATTTGATCATGTAGTCAATAAACTTGGCAGAAATCAAATCTGAATTGGTTAACATTGCGATCGAAAGCATGATGAAAAGAAGGTTATAAACACTATGAATAAAGGCTAATGTATATGTCCATTGGCGGCTAATCCATTTATAAATTGCTAGAGCGAATTCGGTACCAATGAAAAGGATAATGACCAACCAATATGACAGCAAGACTTCTTGATTAAATACTGGAACGATTAGTTCGAGATTACCCAGGCTATTTTTCTCATAGACTCCTATGAAATGGTCGGCATTAAAGTAGATGAAGGCCCAAATCGAGGTCCAAATCATACTTGTAATGACTTCAGCTTTTGAAATAGCCTTTTTCTTTGGAATAAAAGTAATATCCTTTAAATCTTCAGGTTTCCAATTTTCTCCCGTTTTTCTAATAGAAGACGGTGAAACTCCTGACCGCTCTAAAATAAAGAAAACGAGTGTAATCCAGAAGATTACTTGAATGAAGATGGTTATTGCTGCCCAAATGCTTTCACCAAAAAGGATAGCTATAAATTTTCCGATTCCACTTTCCCTTTCCCACTCGGCAAATGAAACCATGAAATAAATCGTTAAACCGATGCCAATAGCAAGAGGCATGATCGTCTTAATCATTGTGATATAAAGATCGTAATACAAAGGTCCGATTAGATATGCGGGAGAATCACGATATTCATTTGCGAGGAATGTCGGATCACCGAGCTTGGACAAGGTTTTTTTTACATCTTCCTCAGAATAATCATCAGGAAGCATATCTTCAATTGTGGATCTAATCTCCATGGCGATGTCATCACGAGATTTTTCTGGCAGTCTTTTTGTCACTTCATATACATAAGTATCAATCAGATTCACTTTGTTCATCTCCTTTTAATAATGAATTCAGTTCTAGGGTCATCTTTCTCCATTCGTCTGTTAATTGCTGATAAACCTCATTCCCATAGTTGCTCAATACGTAATACTTTCTTGGTCTGCTTTCTGACGTATCCCAATTGCTAGTTACGAGTTCCTGTTTCTCTAATCGGCGTAGCAGTGGATACAATGTACTTTGCTCAATCGTCACACCTGCTTTTTCAAGTAATTGTACAAGTGAATAACCATATTGTGGAGTATCCAATTGACTCAATACAGCAAGTACGAGCGTTCCTCTTCTTAATTCTGTGGTATATGAATCCAACAAAGAACTCATTAGTTGGTCACCTCATCCTTCTATACTGTATAAGATACACTAATAAACTTTTAATAACAACGTATGACACATTTTATTCAAAAAATAGTCAATATTAATCAAATATTATCCATTTTCAAGGATAAAAAAGCCGATTGTTTTTAAACAATCGGCTTAAGAAATATATTATTACTCAATTTAAGGAACCACTGTGGAAAACAGTAATTTACACCTCAGCCGTCTTTGGTTCCGGAACTCTCCACAGGAAGATAATTCCAATAATGAACAGGATAATTAGGCTGAATACCCCTTTACTGGAGTCGCCAGTTACTTGCGCTGTAAAAGCCACTAATAAAGGTCCCATGATGGAGGCAAACTTGCCAAAAATATTGTAAAACCCGAAAAACTCGTTTGAGTGTTTTTTTGGGACAAGCTTAGAAAAATAAGAGCGGCTTAAAGCTTGAATCCCACCTTGAGATGTTGCAACTAACATGGCCAATATCCAAAAATCGAAGGTCGTTTCCATGAAATAAGCATAGATACAAACAATCGTATAAATGAAGATTCCGACATAAAGCATCTTTTTACCAGTGAATTTTTCTGCTAATCGACCATATAAAATAGCAAAAGGCGCAGCAACGACTTGCGTAGCGAACAGGATAATAAGTAAGTTTGTAGATGTGATTCCTAGGTCAGAACCATAGGCTGTGGACATGGTAATAATTGTTCCGACACCGTCAATATAGAAAAAATAAGCGATTAGGAACAAAAACAATCCCCGATATTTTTGAATTTCTTTAAATGTTTTTCCCAAACGTTTAAAGCTATTGGCAATCGGATTCGGTTCCCGTTCAATATAATATTTCTGATGAACATTTTTTAACATCGGGATGGAAAAAAGACCCCACCAAATAGCTGTAATCAAAAAGGCGATTTTACTGGCAAGTGTAACTGAAATTGGAATAATCTCATTTTGCGCTAAAACAATAATCGCGATACTTATAATAAAGGGAATCGTACTTCCAATGTAGCCTAAACTATACCCACGAGCGGAAACGCGATCCATTCTGTCATCGGTAGAGACATCAACGAGAAATGCATCATAAAACACATTCGACCCAGCAGAACCAAGCACAATAAATATATAACAAATTAATAATAGCAACCATTGATCACTAGGAATAAAAGCTAGTAAAACTGTACTGGAAACACCTAAACCAACAAAGAATCTAAAGAAGCGTTTTTTATTTCCTTGATAATCAGCAATTGTTCCTAAAATAGGTCCAATCATCGCTAAAATAAAAGTAGCAATTGCAAACGTATACCCAAGGTATGCAGTAGAGTTAGCGGCACTAACGCCTGCTTCGTTTGCCGATGCCTTATAAAATAACGGAAATACTGCTGTTGATATAATGATGGAATAAGCAGAATTTCCAATATCATATTTTACCCAGCTTTTCTCTTCTTTTGAAAAACCTTTCTTGAGCTGAGTGGTTTTTTTTGAATCTATCATCGTCTGTTCGCCTTCGTTGGTCATCCGGTGACCCCCCTAGTTATCTATTTTATAGGAAAAATAAAGCTGTTTAAGCTTGAAGCATTAGGACTACTTATGGTAAATCCAAGAGTTCTTCGATCACTTCGCCATCGGTGTCACCCAAGTCAAGACCAAGCAAACGGGCGAAGGTAGGCCCTTCATCAATAAGACGCATAGAAGCGATCACTTTATTTGGTCTAATTCCTTTTCCTTTTGCCAGTAGAACGGTAGTGTAGTCTTCTTTTTCAGGAGAATAGCCATGACAAGCATACGTAAACCGCTTGATTTTCACATCTTCCTCGGTAATGTTAGTAATAAACTCTCCGCTGATTTCTTCGTCAAAATAAAAACCTAGCCTTGCTTCTATCATAAATGTACAGTTGGCATGAGCTCCTTTTTTTTCGGCTTCTTCACCAGTAATTACTTTCTCAATACCCTTGCTGTGCTCAGTTAATAGCTGGTCAAGTAAATTCTGTACGGCCTTCTTCGTTTCTGAGTCTTGATTATTTTTTAAATAAATATATGCGGAGCCATCACAGCTTTTGCAATATGCTTTCCAATTTAGGACTTTCCCTTGTTTATTTACGTTGATGAGTCCTTGTTCGCGAAACAAAACGTTTAGTTTTATGGCTTTGGCTTCATCAAGGGCACTATGATCGCCAAGTGCAACAATAGTCGAGTGATCGTAAATATTCCTGTCTTTTAATGCTTGGATAATCCGCCCAAGGCGCCTGTCATTTCGGCGGAGTGCATCCATCGCTTGTTCAGAGGAAAATCCATGATAATGACGCTGTGTGTCAAGGTCGGTAAAATGCACCAACAGTAAATCTGGCGTTTTCGTTTTTATTGTTTGAACGGTAGCTTCTAAAACGAAATCATCCAGTTCTGGTTGCTTAAGCCCTTTTCGCAAAGATCCGAAACGCTGGTTCATTTCTAATTGAAAAAGAGTGCTGCCGTTGTTCAATGAGACTGCAATTTGATGATGCCATGGACGATTGGCGAAAATTTCTGGCATATTGTAGTCTATTTTTGCTTTTGCAGTAACGGGCCATAATAAGGCCGCTGTTTTCATTCCAGCTTTTTTAGCTTCATCGTATAGGGTCGTGCCCTTCACATGTTGCCGCTGCCAGTACCAATCGGGAGATGGATTACCTGGCTGAATTAAGGTATTGTTAATAACCCCGTGGCGGTTAGGGAAGTTCCCTGTCACAATTGTTGCGTGACAAGGATATGTAACAGAAGGATAGATTGATTCAACATTTGAACAATACGATCCGTTTTGCAAAAGCTCTTTAAAGTGAGGTAGCTCCTGCAAGATAGGGAAATCTAAGCCAGAAAGACAGTCAAATGAGATGACAATCAAATAGTCTGTAAGACGACGAGTCATAGGCGACCTCCAATTTTATATTTTTGAAAAACTATCATAATGGCAAACAATGAAACTATACATTAACACAAAACCTGCATTATAAGACAATGTGGACCTGTCCTGTTACTACTTAAAAAATGAAAACATGAAAAATAGCTATCTACTTTTAATATAACAGAAATCTAATGCTGTAGAAGATGTGATGTTGACAAAAATTTGCAAATATATAGAAAAAGGCGTTTTCTGTTTCAATAAGGTGGAAATACATGGCAATCGGAGGGGGGATGAGTTAAGTACGGGCAAACAATCCAGTCGGTAATCAATAGATTTTGATGAACAGGTCATTAAACTACATAATAAAAAAATAGAAGATGAAATAAGCCAAAGGAGACTAATTGAAAGGAGTCCAAAAACCTTGTCATCAGATACAGAAAACACATTTTTTTTTCGCAATAATGCATATAAAGCATCTATATCCAAACGGACCTTACGAAGTTCATCTTCCATGATTTGTCCCTTTTTCACAAGAATTCTTGGTTCACCTTCAATAACCACTCGGAATTTTTGAGATTTAATATCTAATAGACCAACAAAAATGGTAAAAACACTCCAAGCCACTAATGCTATTAATCCATTTGTGATGCTTATTGAAGAGTCAATAGCAAGAGAAGCCCCTAATGTACCAATCGAAATCGCCGAGACAAAATTAAAAAAGGTCATTTGTGATATTTCTTTTCTGCCCATAAGTCTGGTTAATACTATTAATGTTATGAAAGCAATGACAAGTCTAAGTACTAATTCAGGAATCGCCATTTTATAATCCTCCTTATTATTGTATATGGATTTGTTATATGTAATATTGTTCCAATCTTGTGGAATTTAATGTATTTGTGGATGTTACAAGTCATAAAAAAACACCATCAACTTGTTGTTGATGGTGTTTTCAATCGATGGGGTTTCATTGTGACAATTATTCCTACCACTTTGAATTTTAGAGTTTTTCAATAGTCAATTGTGCATCAAGCAAACCTTGGCAGCTTGTGACTATGATAAAAACTCTGCTGGATCAAGGCCAAGCTCACGACAGATTTGGCTTACTGCATCTTTTTCATTTTGATCAAAATTACCATCCGCATAACCAATGGCAATGCAATATCGAGCAACAAGACGGGCGATTTCTGGTTTATTTCGAACTTTGCCCACGGCCTTAAAGGCTTCTGGTCGTCCTAAAATGGGATCAAACTCAATCCGTTGGACAAACATATTAAAGCGCTGAATCACTTTATCTGTTTCAAAAACTCGAAGTTCCTCGCTTTGATGAATGAAATCCATCATCCTTTGGCGTTCAGTTGGGTCTAATCGACCATCCGCCATTCCGACTAAAGCACATGCTGCTACCACTGCTTCAAGTACATCTTGACTCTTGAAGCGGTAGAATAAATCTTTAGCTCTGTTTTTCTGCTGGTTAGCCCATTCCGCATAATCTGTTTGGGAAGGGGACCAAGAATGTCCGCAACTATTGCAAGTTAGCTTAAGTTGTTTTCTCCCAATGAAGCCTCCAAGCAATCCAACAGGACCAAGAATTAATCCACCAATTGCTGCTTTACCAAGACCAAATCCTTTTTCTCCGGTACGGACGTTTGTTGAGCGGCATCGTACACAACTAATGTTTTCACTTCCATAACTTTGTCCGGTAGATGGTGCAGATGAATAAGATGATGAAACTGGGTTGTAGCCCTGAGAATAATTTTGTTGTGATGGAGCACCTTGATATCCTTGGTTGGTTGGCGGTTGGCTATATCCCTGGTATCCTGGTGATTGATTATAATTGGCAGCCTGTTGGCTGTTTCCTGGCGATTGTCCATAATTTGAAGGTTGATTGTAAGTATTCGATTGATTATAGTTTTGTGGCTGACTGAATGTCTGCTGTTGAACAGGTGGAGTCGAAGCCGGAGCATCATCAACCGTTACCCCGAAGTTGCGGCAAAGTGCTGCCAAGCCGCCTTGAAATCCACTAGCGATGGCATTGAATTTCCATTGCCCGTTATGTCGGTATAATTCTGCAGCGACAATGGCCGTTTCTACAGTAAAATCCCGGCCAAGATTGAAGCGAAGTAGTTCTTCATTTGTAAGCTCATTAAAAATCCGCACATATGCATTGGATATTTGACCGAAGCTTTGCCCCTTCATTTGAGCATCGTGGATCGTAATTGTAAAAGCAATCCGATCGATGGTCACTGGAACTTGGTTTAAATCAATACGGATTTGTTCATCATCACGCGCACCAGTTCCAGTACGGTTATCACCGCTGTAATTGATAGAGCCGTTTCCACCCGAAGGATTATTATAGAAAACAAAATCTAAATCACTCTGCACTTTTCCTGTAGCACCAACTAAAAATGCGGAAGCATCAAGATCGTAATTAGCGGCATTTTGGCTTACATCCCAACCCAAACCGACAACAACCTTAGAAAGGCCGGGATGAGCTTTTGTTAAATCTACTTTTTGTCCTTTGCTTAATGTAACACCCACAACAGCAACTCCTTTTACTTTTCATCTATTAAAGCATACCACATTTTTACCATTATTTGCATTGACGCTTTTAGGATGAAATCAATATTGTAATGATAGTTATTATTAATTAACTGTTAATTTCCACTTTTAATAAATTGGTCACATTCCTATCGATTATTTTTAATAATAGAAATTATAATTATATTATGAAAACAATTGCCCGGTCAGTGGAATTTTGAGAGGGGGTACTTTTTTATGAAAAAAGTAACAATAGTCTTTCTCTTATTACTATTTAGTTTGGGTTTAATAGGATGTACAGGTAACAAGGAATCTGTGAAGGAAATTGATCCTCAAAAATTGCTGAACAGTCTAAAAGATAGTTCGTTGGTACCGATTGGTGATATTCCTATTCCAGAAGATAATCCGATGACGCCTGAAGTGTTGGCGTTAGGTCAAAAGCTCTTCTTCGATCCGCGTCTTTCAGGAGACAATGAAAGAAGTTGCGCTTTTTGCCATGAACCAAATAAAGGATACGGTGATGAAAGGTCGACTTTCGAAATGATTAATGGTGAAGATGGAGCACGAAACAGTCCTACTATTATTAACTCTGGTTATTACACATCAAATTTTTGGGATGGACGGGCAGCTTCATTAGAGGAGCAAGCAGTAGGTCCAATCACAAATCCAAATGAAATGGACCAGACATTACCTGAGTTAGTACAAGAGTTAAAGGGGATAGAGGGTTATGAAACTCTGTTTTTAGCCGCATTTTCAGATGGAATTACTGAGAACAATATCGCAAAAGCCCTAGCCGCATTTGAAAGACAAATTGTTGTAAAAGATACGCCATACGATAAATTTTTACAGGGTGATACTAGTGCCTTATCACAAGAAGAATTGCGAGGCTTAACTTTGTTTAGTGACAAAGCGCTTTGTTCAACCTGTCACAATGGGCCAAATTTATCTGATAATAATTTTCATAATATCGGTCTTGATACTGAGGATGAGGGTAGGTTTGCCTTAACAAAGGACTTTGGTGATTTAGGGAAAATCCGTACACCAAGTTTATATGGTATTACCCACACCGCCCCATATATGCGCGATGGAAGTATTGCTACACTTGAAGAAGTGATTGATTACTATAATCGTGGTGGAGACGACCACCGCAATAAACACTTTATCTTGAAAAATTTCATGTCTCCATTAGACTTAACAGACCAAGAAAAAGCCGATTTATTAGCCTTCCTAAAAACACTTGGGGGTGAACCACCGATTTTTACGGAGCCAGAGCTTCCGGGGATGAAATAAGGTTATAAGGCGACCGCTATCCTGGGGGTCGCCTTTCTGTTGCTTTTGTTGTCTAGTTCCAGCGGCTAGGGGGCGACAAGCGCATCAGCTTTTCTTGTTAACAAATCCTTTCGATTAGTTCGATAGAATTGTTTTTAGGTGAATTAATGAGCGATGACACTTCATATGCTTCCATAAGTTCTGAATCAAGCGGCACCAACAACTGGTTAAGATAATCGGTATCAACAATAGCCGGGTTGAGCCAAACTTTTTCAGTTTCTGGTCGTAAAATTACGGGCATTCGATCATGAATATCCCTCACCATTTCATTTGCGGTTGTAGTAATGACCGAACATGAAAAAACCGGTTTACCCTCTGGAGATTGCCACTTTTCCCATAAACCGGCCATTGCAAATAAATCATCTGACTTGAGTTTAATCCGCATGGGAGTTTTCGTTTTCGTGTTAGTCCGTTTCCATTCATAAAAACTATCAGCAATAATAATACAGCGTTTTTTCTTATATGCATTTCGAAAGCTGGGCTTTTCGATTAGCGACTCAGACCGAGCATTAATCATTTTATTTCCCATTGATAGGTCTTTTGCCCACGGTGGAATTAAGCCCCATCTTAAATACCCCATTTTGTTTTTCGAGCCATTATTAATTATGGCTAATACAGACTGGGAAGGAGCAACGTTATAATTTGGTCGAAAGCCTTCTTCTTCACGAAAAGCCTCCACGTTGAACCGATTCATGATTTCGTCAATAGATGCTATCAGTGTGAATCTTCCACACATAAGTATCACCTCCATGTTTAATATTATAAAATTAATTTTCATAAGAGGAAACTTTCCAGATTAATGGTACAAAATGGTTTACAAGGGAAAGTTAGTAGTTTATAGTGAGTATTGTAATTGAACAATTGGAAATATTTAGACTAGGGGTGTCCATTAATTTGGGCTGAGAGAGAAACATGGAATAGTTTCTCAACCCTCCGGACCTGATCTGGTTCATACCAGCGTGGGGAAGTTAGAATCTCTTAAATCGATAATGATGATTTCATTATTGTTTTTCGCTAACATCTGCCGGGTCTTATATAAGACACCGGCTTTTTTCATGCTGAAATTGGATTAGATTTCGTCCTTTTATTTTGGTAAAAGGGGAGAAAAAAATGACAAACAAATCAATCGCTGACATCAACATGTCAATCCTGTCCAGTTTTTCGGGAAGTAAAAAGGTTTACGTTGAAGGATCTCGCTCAGATATAAGAGTTGCTATGCGAGAAATCGGGCTAAGTCCGACAACAGGAACGGTAGGGGAAGAAGAAAATGCACCTGTTCGTGTTTATGATACAAGTGGTCCATATACCGATTCCAATTACACAACAAATATTCGTGAAGGGCTAAGCTCTTTACGTCGTAACTGGATTCTTGAACGTGATGATGTTGAAGAATATGACGGCAGAGATATTAAACCTGAGGATAATGGTTTTAATAGTACAGATGGTCTTGCAAATATGGATGTATTTCCCGGCCTGAAAAGAAAGCCATTACGTGCAAAAGGCGGAAAAAATGTTACTCAATTACACTATGCACGCCAGGGTATCATAACTCCTGAAATGGAATATATCGCTATACGTGAAAATATGGATCCTGAATTTGTTCGCGATGAAGTGGCCCGTGGACGTGCCATAATTCCTGCCAATATTAATCATCCTGAAAGCGAACCAATGATTATCGGCCGCAATTTCCATGTGAAAATTAATGCTAACATTGGAAATTCTGCTGTGTCCTCATCTATAGAAGAAGAAGTTGAAAAAATGAGATGGGCAACCCGTTGGGGAGCAGATACAATGATGGATCTTTCCACTGGGAAAAATATCCACACTACTCGGGAATGGATTATTCGTAATTCTCCAGTACCAGTTGGAACAGTTCCAATGTACCAAGCACTTGAGAAGGTAAATGGGATTGCTGAGGACTTAACTTGGGAAGTATTCCGTGATACGTTAATTGAGCAGGCAGAGCAAGGGGTGGATTATTTTACGATTCATGCTGGAGTATTGCTTCGCTACATCCCATTAACGGTTAAACGTGTAACAGGAATTGTGTCCCGTGGTGGATCAATCATGGCCCAATGGTGTCTTTCACACCATCAGGAAAATTTCCTTTATACTCATTTTGAAGATATTTGTGAAATTATGAAATCCTATGATGTGGCTTTCTCGTTGGGTGATGGACTGCGACCTGGTTCGATTGCTGATGCCAATGATGAAGCGCAATTTGCCGAATTAGAGACACTTGGCGAATTGACAAAAATCGCTTGGAAGCACGATGTGCAAGTCATTATTGAAGGACCCGGTCACGTGCCGATGCATTTAATTAAAGAAAATATGGATAAGCAATTAGAAGTTTGTCAAGAAGCGCCTTTCTATACGCTTGGCCCACTTACAACGGATATTGCTCCAGGTTATGACCATATTACTTCAGCGATTGGAGCGGCAATGATTGGCTGGTTTGGTACAGCCATGCTTTGTTATGTAACGCCAAAAGAACATCTCGGTCTTCCAAATAAAGAGGATGTTCGCGTAGGAGTTATCACCTATAAAATTGCCGCACATGCTGCTGACTTAGCAAAAGGTCATCCAGGTGCTCGTTTACGTGATGATGCTCTTTCAAAAGCAAGATTTGAATTCCGTTGGAGAGATCAATTCAATTTATCTCTTGATCCAGAGCGGGCAATGGAGTATCATGATGAAACGCTTCCGGCTGAAGGAGCTAAAGTTGCTCATTTCTGTTCAATGTGCGGTCCGAAATTCTGTAGCATGAGAATTTCCCATGACATTCGTAGTCTAGCAAAAAATAACGAACTAGTGGATAAATCAACGATTGAAGAGGGAATGAAAGAAAAAGCAACTGAATTCAAGAAGTCTGGTGGAGAAATCTATCAATAATTCTTTAAGGCTCTTTTCTCAAACACTAAAACAACTTTCTTAAAAAAAAGGTGAAATCACTTAATGGTGATTTCACCTTTTTTATAGGAGTGTACAGAGATAAAGGTAATTATTTTTTTTTGCCGAATAATATGGGTAGGGGAACTGGAATATGAGCTGATAAGGAGTGAACCCAATCCAATGAACAAAAAAAAGCTCGTTTTTGTCTATGGAACATTGAGGAAACATGAAAAATATCATCATTTGCTGGAGGGAGCCACATGTGTTGCTCAGCAAAGTTGGACAGATGGAGAGTTATTCGATACGGATGAAGGGTATCCAGCATTGAAGAAATCCGACAAAAGCAAAGTGTTTGGTGAATTATATTTAGTAGATGATCAGCAGCTGCAAAAACTAGATGAGCTTGAGAATTATCGAGGTCAGAATAAGCGGAATTTATACAACCGTGACCAACAAACTGTTTTTACTGATATCGGCTCACACCAGGCATATGTTTATACGCTGAATCCTAATGATGCCAACAGTTTGAAACAATCAATTAATCTTGGCGATTGGAGAGTCTACAACATTCTTAAAACGGATGAAACATTTTCCTATTTTGCCTATGGAAGCTGTATGGATCATGAGAGATTTAAACTTGCGAAAGTGGATCATTTTTTTCAAAAACAAATCGGTGTAGGTATTCTTGATGGATATCAACTTCGTTATACAAGGAAATTGCAAGATGGAGGCAGAGCGGACATGGTGGAAGAAGGGGGAACAGTGGAGGGTATAGTCTATGAAGTACCCAAAGCTTGCCTAGCTTATCTTTTTCGCCGTGAAGGAGTAAATTCTGGCTGCTATAGACCTGCTATAATAGCCGCAAATATTAATGGGAAACTAGTAAATAATATTTTGACCTTTTTAGTTATAGACCGGGATGAAGAAACGGCACCACCATTTCATTATGCTAATGAAATTATTAGAGGTGGAACCGGGCTTTTGAGTGAATCTTATCTTGAAAAAATTAAACAGCAGCTCAGAGATCGTTTTAATATGTCTATATAAAGTGAAACAAAAAAATAGCCAGCCAAATGAAAATTTGGTTGGCTATTTTTTAGCGTCAATAAAGCTTGAAGTTAGATCCAAGAAAAGCCTCTTCTATCGTCTCTCTTTTTGTTATGACTATCTTTTTTGTCATGATCTTCTCTTACAATGACATTGTCGGCATTAATAATGACATTTTCAGCATTAATAATGACGTCATCGACATTAAGCTCAACTCTACTTCTTTCTCTTTCGTTTCTTTCTCTAGACATTCACATCCCCCCTTTCGAATGTTTACTATAAAATATGCTTGTTTCAATAAATTGTTTGGACAAACAGTCATAGTAGCAATAATTTTTGAACAGAGTGTTTAAAAAAATAGCTCTGTTAAAGATAAATGTTGATTTTAAACACGTTGTTGATTGGAGCGTAAATCAACAGGCAGCATTAACAAAGCCAAAAAAATAAAGTTCATCATTGCCTCTAAGCGGTAAACAATGTACACCTCGCTTGAATACAATTAAAGACAACGACATCTGTAAGTGGTGGAGATTATGAGCGAAAATGTTTCATCAAGTGCTCCATGGATACAGGCTATCGGTACAGTCATGTCAGCAATTGGAAGTACCCCTTTAAAAAATATGCCAGACCAAGTTAGCAAAAGCCTTAATTTGTGGGGTAATGTACTTCAAGCTGCAGGGAATTCTTTACAAGTAAATCAAGAAAAGCAAATTACTCTAGATAAAGTTGGGAATCAAATACAGGCTTTTGGCAATGTTACTGTAGTTGCAGGAATGGTCCTAAACATTTCTGAAGATACAAATCAAAAACTAATCATTACTGGGAATTGGTTTCAGGCGTTGGGTGGTTTACTTGCATTTGCTGATGGGTTGGATGCACACCCACCAAATGCCAGCAATACCGTGGGGAATTTAATGCAATCGATAGGAAATTCCTTACAGGCGGTAGGTGGAGTAATGGAACTTGAAGAGTCAGAGAAAAATAAATATGCTATAAAAATAAAAACAGGAGAAACAAAGGAATCAGGAGGGAACAGATTAGATGTAATAGGTAGCTGGATTCAAGCAATTGGGTCTGTACTAACGGCTCAAGGGGGAACCAAAAAGTTAAAGTACAGAATAATCCAGAAATTTATGGACTAAAACCGGAAAGGCTATCGGTACCTATGCCCGATAGCCGTTTTCATTTTATCATCCAACAGTAGGAGTTTGTTATGTTAGTCCCGATTAGCTCCATTTTTATCATTATCATCAGCTAGTTGTTCAAAGGATTTAACTTTTCCATGTGGCTTTTGTTTTTGTTTTCTAGTGTTCCAAAGCTCTTCTTTGGTTCGATTAGATTGAGTCATTCTTAAGTAGCCCCTTTACATAATTTTTTTCAATAATTATAGATTAACCATAGAGGGATTTTTCATTCTAGAAAACTAATTGAATTAGGATGTTTGAAAAAACTCCAGAGAATCGGAAATATTTAATCCGTGGATTTGAAGAATGAAACAGCAATTTTAAAAATATTAGTACAGTTTTAATTTTGAAATAGAAATATTATCGAACCAAATCCTACCGAAAAAAATAATATTTAGGAAATCCCTTGCATATCTTTATTTTATCTGTTATTCTAAATAAGAATTATTTTTGTTTATCGGTAAGGATTGCAAGTGGTAAACTTCTGTCTTGAAGATTTTAGCAAGGATAGTAATACAATGTGTGCTAAGCACACGAGGAGGAAACACAAATGGAACAAGGTAAAGTGAAATGGTTTAACGCAGAAAAAGGATTCGGATTCATCGAACGCGCAACTGGAGACGATGTATTCGTACACTTCTCAGCTATCCAAAGCGAAGGCTTCAAGTCTTTAGACGAAGGTCAAGAAGTTACTTTTGAAGTAGAACAAGGTCAACGTGGACCGCAAGCTACTAACGTTCAAAAAGCATAATAATATACATTGTATATATAAAAAAGACTCTTTCGCAGAGTCTTTTTTTTGTTACCTTAAAAATAACGGTGAAAACTAACAAATATAAATTGAATATGAATTTAAGAAACAAGAAAATCAAATACTAGAATTTGCAATACATAACTTAAGGAATGTTCCTATGGATTATCGTGTAGATCATAATCAAGTGAAAAAAAGGGGGGGAGATAGTGCTAATTTCTAATGTGAGACCAGATTTAAAATCAATCCTGCATTTCTTTGATCGTCAGCATAATTTTCATACAAATGTAGAGGTCAATTTTTCGCAAAATAAACATAAATTAAGAGCCACATTATTGTTTCCCTATCATAAAAAAGATCACTTCCTTCTTGAAAAGCTGGAAATTTTCCATCATGATCAGTGGTCTCCAAAAAAGGGGGATCCTCAGCTTTATGGAATGGCACTTGCCGAACATCATACGATTGTTTTATTGGGACAGATGATTGAGGGGATTGAGGGACGGACCAAACAGAAGCTGGAAAGTCGATTTAGGTCCATCATCTCAAAAATGGTTCTAAGACTAAAAGAAGAGCTCCAATCCTCTTATCCGATTAAGTTTGATATAAGCCAGGATTACTTAAGTGTTATGACTAGGTTCGAAGTAAATGGAGAGGTCATCGCCGGGAGAATCGAGGCAAATCATTACTTTCCGGATACTGTGAATGATGATGAATTTTTAGATGAACTTGTAAAAAAGAACCTTGCAGCAAACCTGGAAATTATGGAAAAGTATCATTTCATTCAGGCGGAAGAAAATGAAGAGCAAAAGATATATATTACAACAATCCCAATTGTGAACCCGGTTTCTGAAGGGACTTTCATAGACCTGGAATGGGATGTCGCACTTTTATCTGAAGGTTTTTGCCAAAGGTGTGATTCATTCATCCAAAGTAGTACAAGTTCTAATATAAAATTAGATTTACAGAATCTAAACCAGCATAAAGATGATCTTTTAATTATGATAGTAGGAAATAATTTTGAATGTGAGATATGTAAAAACTTAGTTAGAAAAGAAAAGATCGTTATGCTGGATAAGAAGACAAATCAGCCATTAGCAGAACACTATATTAAAGATTTAATCTTTCTAGGATTTATGAAAGATCAGGATAAGTTACAGCGCATCCTAAATTCTGCAGCGGACCATGATGTCTACTTTGACGAATTGGCGGAGCCATTTTGGCATGCTTATTCCTATATTGCTTTAAGAAATTGGGATATTTTCATAGCAGAACTCACCAGAAAGGAACTTGAATATGCACTACAAGATTATGTTCCTCGGGTGCCTTTGGATGCATCTATAGAAACTTTATTGCAGATGGTGAAAAAGCTTGATTTGACTGAGATTGAAAAACAAATCTTTTGGAGAAAAGCAAACACATTAGCAATAAAACATTATCTATTGATTACAATATTTGGTTGGGATATGAACAAGGAAATCGCCATTCTAGGTCAAAATCGGGCAGAATTTATTTTTCAAAATATTCCCATTCCCAAGGAGCTTCATTCCTTTTATCAAATTCATCAGTCTTATTTTTTGAAAAATGGATCTCAGGAAGCTTTAAAATTACATAAAACAATAGAACGTCAACAAAAGCATATTAGGAATCTAAACCAAGAGAATGGGAGACTCACACAAAAATTAGGTGAAGCCTATTCACGTATAAGCGAATTAGAACAGACATCCCATCCCTTGGTCAGTGATGTTCGGAATAAGAGCGACATATTAAAAATCCAGCAGCTAAAAGGGCTGATAGAGGACCTGAAATTCGAACTTTCACAGGTCGCCATGTTAGATGAAGTAGAGCTGGAAACCAGTAAGGCTGTTTTAACCGAAGAGCCTGAAGTAGTAGAGGGTGACACGGAGAGCCTTTCGATTGATTCACTTTTGCAGGAGAAGAACATCCTCATTCTGGGTGGCTTCCGGGGAAAACAGGTTAATGAGTCGCAAAAATATTCCGTAAATACACATGATACTCGTACGCTTGATCCTGCCTTTTATGATTTATTGAAAAAGGCGGATATTGTCATTATATTAACGCGTCATATTTCGCACCGAGCGATGTGGGAAGCAAAGGAACAGGCCATTTTAGAAGGAAAACCAATCTATTACACTTCATTCATCAATATTCCGACCATTATCGCTGAAGTGGTCAAGGATATGGATAAAAGAAATATAACACTCAGCAAATAGTAATTAGCTACATAAATAGGATAAAGAATTTTTCTTTTAATGGAAAAGTTTTTTATCCTATTTTAAAAATTACATTGTCATATCTTCGCTTTCTAGGCTTAACTGCCATTCGATTCCAAACTTATCTTTAAGACTTCCGTAACATTTACTCCAGAATGTTTCTTGAAGTTCCATACTTACATGTCCGCCTATCTTAAGTTTATTAAAATATGCAATGATATCATCCTGGTTTTTACTTACGAGTGTTAGGCTTATGTTATTTCCAACTATAAAAGGGCTACCAGGGAATACGTCAGAAAACATCACTTTGCTTCCATTAATAATGAGGAATGTGTGCATGATTAAATGTTTTGCTTCCTCAGGAAGGGGATATTCTGGATTAGGTGGTGCATCTCCAAAGGTCATAATTTGTGGTTTTTCTGTTCCAAAAGCATCGGTGTAAAACTCTACTGCTTCACGACAGTTTCCATTGAAGTTCATATAAATATTTAAAGTCATTTTTTTCACTCCTTGTTTGATAAGTTCATCATTATTAAATGACTATTTCATTTTACCCATATTTATCGCATTATTTTCACGTTTTCTATTTTACCTGTGAATGTTTCAGGGAAAGCAAAGAAATAATAGGTGGTGGGCTTATAAAAAATAGGCTTTGAAATTGAAATTTAATATGAGGGAGTGTATAAAACTATGACACAGGTCAAATTAGCAGTAATTTATTACAGTATGGGTGGAACAAACTACCAGTTATCAAAATGGGCTCAAGAGGGTGGACAAGCTGCAGGTGCTGAGGTAAAAATATTAAAAGTACCTGAGCTTGCTCCGAAAGAAGTAATTGATGCAAATCCAGTTTGGAAAGCACATGTAGAAGCGACACAAGCCATTCATGAGGTAACTTTAGCCGATCTGGAATGGGCTGATGCGATTATCTTTAGTGTACCAACTCGATTTGGTAACATGCCTGCGCAAATGAAGCAATTCCTTGATACTACTGGTGGACTTTGGTTTAATGGAAAATTAGTTGATAAAGTGGTAAGTGCCATGAGCTCTGCCCAAAATCCTCACGGTGGTCAAGAGGCCACTATTTTGTCTTTGTATACAACTATGTACCATTGGGGAGCAATTGTTGCAAATCCAGGATATACAGATCCAGTCATATTTGGAGCTGGTGGTAATCCATATGGAACAAGTGTTACGGTTAATCAAAATGGCGAGATGGTTGAGGATGTGCAAGCTGCTGTTAAACACCAAGCCAAGAGAACGGTTACAATAGCTGACTGGGTAAAAAAAGGGAAGGGTAATGGCTGAAATTTAAACCCTTCTGAAGGGTATTAGAGCAATCATGAATGAAATAATATTAATCATTTACAGGGGACAGGGCATGCAAATCTTTTGTGTGCCTTTGTTGTTAAAAAAACTTGAAATTGAGTTTATTTTAATAGAAAGTGCACATGCTAAAACAAAAGCTACTTGGATTTGTGTACTAGGAAAATTGCTAAGAACACATAGATAAAAAGGCGCAAGATATTTCAGTATTTACGTAAATAGGAACGGTGATGTACAGTGACGAGTAGAGTTGAAAGAAAAATTGAAGTTGTATCATGGATTGTAACGGCCTTATTATTAATTCGATTTATTCCTCGGAATAAAATTCGCGAAGCCCTAGTTGCCTTTAAATTCAAACAAATTATAACCTGGATTTTTGGGTTAGTGGTGGTGGAGCTGGGTCTAATTAAATATCCAAAACGCCTTTTCTTCAAGCATACTACCAAATCAAGCTTTACTTTTGAGTTCTTTGTATATCCGGCAATATGTGCAATCTTTAATGTTAATTACCCTGAAAAAAGAAATGGATTCGCGAAGTCTTGCTATTACTTATTTTTCGCAGGAATAATTACTGTTTTTGAAGTGATTGCTGTAAGATATACACGATTGATTCGTTACCCACATTGGAAGTGGTATTGGAGCTTTTTTACACTGTGGATCACATTTTATTGGTCACGTATTTACTATCGATGGTTTTTTAGAATAGGGAAAAATGCTGAGGAAATGCCTAACCAATGCCAACCTCTCAGTTGAATTTTGGAATGTAGTCATTTTAGGAGGAAATCTTTAAATTTTATAAAGAAATCAGCAAAAAATAGATGATTTCTTTGTTAAAGCTGCTCTTTTCTTAGGATTTCAGCAACCTTTTTGAAGATATTGGGCTTTTTTGGGGGGCAATGTCCGAGTTTCATGGGTAAATGTCCGACTTTTGGGGGGCAATGTCCGAGTTTCATGGCCAAATGTCCGAGTTTCATGGCCAAATGTCCGAGTTTCATGGCCAAATGTCCGAGTTT
>CALCRD010000177.1 GCA_937894355.1 uncultured Bacillus sp. | reverse complement strand
CTGCGGAAAGCGAAGTGCCTGGAACGGAAATCAACAGTCATGTTTCACAGAACTTTTATTTTTGGTATAAAGGGGGGATTATATGTTTACTGGAATCATTGAGGAAAAAGGAACACTACAAAGAATACAAAAGCAAGGTTCCTCTTTAATCTTAACGATTGCCGCGAAAGACATTTTGTGTGATGTTCGTTTGGGTGATAGTATCGCCGTTAATGGAGTTTGTTTAACGGTAACTGAATTTTCTAGTTCGAATTTCTCAGTTGATGTCATGCCGGAAACATTCCATTCCACCTCACTTTCGCTTTTAAATGCTGGATCGAAAGTGAATTTAGAACGGGCGATGGCCGCTAACGGGCGATTTGGTGGTCACTTTGTTACCGGTCATGTTGATGGAACAGGAACGATCACTTCCATTAAGGAAAAAGAAAATGCCGTTTATGTTGAAATTGCCATTCCGGAAACTGGTGTTCCTTATGTGATGCCGAAGGGTTCAATTGCCATAGATGGTACATCACTGACAATTTTTTATGTTAATAAAAACACCATCACGGTGTCACTAATTCCTCACACCAGAGGTGAAACAATTTTTGGGAAAAAGCGTGTAGGGGAAAAGGTCAATCTTGAGTTTGATATGTTGATGAAATATGTTCATTCGATTATGGAAAGAAAATTAGATGATAAACCTGAAAAAGAACAGGGAATTAGTGCTGATTTTTTGAGACAGTCTGGCTTTATGTAAATTGAGGGAGGAAAAAATTATGTTTCATTCCATTGAAGAAGCATTAGAAGATTTAAAACAGGGGAAAATGGTTATTGTTTGTGACGATGAAGACAGAGAAAATGAAGGCGACTTTATTATGCTCGCTGAATATGCCACTCCTGAGGCAATTAATTTTATGGCTAAAGAAGGTAGAGGACTTATTTGTGTTCCTATCACCGAGGAACTGGCATCAAAGCTTGATTTGAAGCCAATGACAGAAAACAATACAGATTCTCATGGTACAGCATTTACCATTAGTGTTGATCACAAAAATACTACGACTGGGATTAGTGCATTTGAACGGTCGGCGACTGTATCAGGAATGATTGATGATAATGCAGTACCATCCGATTTAAAACGTCCTGGACATATTTTCCCGCTTATTGCCAAAGCAGGAGGAGTTTTACGAAGGACAGGTCACACTGAAGCAGCTATTGACCTAGCCCGACTTGCAGGAGGTAAACCGGCAGGAGTTATTTGTGAGGTCATGAATGAAGACGGTACAATGGCACGGGTTCCGCAATTAAAGGAAATTGCTGCTCGTTTTGATTTAAAATTGATAACAATTCAATCATTGATTGAATATCGCCTTGTTCATGATTCTTTAGTAAAACGGGAAGCGGAAATTCAATTACCTACTGAGTTCGGAAACTTTACGGCAGTCGGATATACGACGATTGCTGATGGAACTGAACATATTGCTTTGGTAAAAGGTGAAATTTCTGAGGAAGTGCCCACTTTAGTACGAGTACATTCCGAGTGTTTGACAGGCGATGTCTTTGGCTCTTATCGTTGCGATTGTGGACCACAGCTAGCAGCAGCCCTTCACCAAATTGAAGCGAATGGTAGTGGAATTTTGCTTTATATGCGTCAAGAAGGTAGAGGCATCGGTCTAATGAACAAGCTTAAAGCGTACAAGCTTCAAGAAGAAGGCTATGATACGGTTGAGGCTAATCATAAGCTGGGGTTTAAGGCTGATTTGCGTGATTATGGGGTAGGTGCCCAAATTTTACGAGATTTGCATGTGAGAAAAATGAAGCTTTTAACCAATAACCCAAGAAAAATTGCTGGTCTAAAAGGGTATGGTTTGGAAATAATCGAAAGAGTATCAATTGAAATGGCTCCAAAAGAAGAAAATATCAATTACTTAAAAACAAAGCAGCAAAAACTAGGACATCTACTAAAATTATAATTAAAGGGGTACGGGGAAATGGCAAATGTGATTGAGGCAAAATTAATTGGAACAGGATTACGTATCGGGATTGTTGTATCTCGATTTAATGAATTTATTACTGGGAAATTATTAAGTGGTGCAGAGGATGCTTTAATTCGCCACGGAGTAAATGATGATGATATTACGGTTGCTTGGGTACCTGGAGCGTTTGAAATTCCAGTAATGGCAAAAAGACTTGCGGATTCAGGGAAATTTGATGCGGTCATCGCCCTAGGTGCAGTAATTAGAGGTGCAACTCCTCACTTTGATTATGTTAATAGTGAAGTAGCAAAAGGTGTTGCTACGACTGGATTGCAAACTGGGGTACCAACAATCTTTGGTGTTTTAACAACTGATACAATCGAACAAGCTATTGAACGTGCCGGAACAAAAGCAGGAAACAAAGGTTGGGACTCCGGCGTAAGTGCAATCGAAATGGCTAATCTGTTCAAACAATTTTAATTAGTAGTTTAATTTAGCTGTGTATAAAATATAAGGCTGTGTTCAAGTTCATTGGTGATTTTGTACACTTATGTTGATTGGAGTGGAAGGCACGCAGACTCCTGCGGGAAGCACGAGCTGAGTGAGACTCCGAAGGAAGGAACGACCGAGGAGGCTCACGGGTGAGCCCGCGGAAAGCGAAGTGCCTGGAACGGAAATCAACAGGCCATTTTACAAAGCCAAATAAAAAAGAGATAACCAATGTCTGTCACAGCTGACAGGCAAAGTGGTTATCTCTTTTTTTAGGATTTTTTCTCTAACTTTGTTGCTTCCCGAATGAAAACGAAGTGTTTAGACAGAAAACAGCCTTTTTTTATCAGTTAAGAAAGCGTAAAATTTTCAACTTGGAATAGTCAGATCTGATAAATAGACGGAAAGATTCTGGGTGTTGAGAAAGGCGAGAGATATTCCCTCATATTTCCATGCTTGGGATATTATTCTAACAGAGGAAAAAGGTTGGGGTAATATATACCATATTATGGTTGTTCTCTTGTATACCTATAAGGGTACCAAAGGGAAATTCCTGATAAGGAGATTATGATAGAGTAAAAAGGAAAAATTAGGGTAAAAATTGTCCTGAATTATGGCAATTCATGCAGTACCCGTGTGGGTATAAGAGGGAAATGACATATTTAGGCATTCCTTGGAGACATAAAAACGTGAAAAGCTAGCAAATAGGATGGTAAATAGGGAATATTTGGCTTATAGGAGACATAATACCGTAAAAAGCTAGCAGATTGGGTATTCAATAAGGCTTATAGGAGACATAATACTGTAAAAAGCTAGCAGATTGGGTATTCAATAACGCTCATAATCGCTACTTGGAGATACAAAACCGTAAAAAGCTATCTATAGTATCTAATCAAAAAGGACCGGGCGGTTTTTGCCCGGTTTTTCTTAACCCGGTTGTTCTTTTAGCGTAGCGATAATTTTAGAAATAGACGGATTTTCTTGGTTGAAGAAGTCCCTAAAAGGACAGCCAACTTTGGTTAGACGGTCAAGCACAAAGGGAATAGAGAATGTTTTCATATTAAGCTTGTCGTTGACTTCATCCCAATAAAGCGGTGTGGCTACGGTTGCATATTCAGTTCCTCTTGTCGAGTAAGGACAAATGATTGTCTTTCCTTCAGAGTGTTGAACATAGTCCAGGTAAAGTCGGCCACCACGGTTTTTTTTCATTCTTTCAATTGTAAAATCCTCAGGGAATTTTTCGACTAGGTATTGGGCAACAAACAACGTGAAAATTCTTGTATCATTGTAGTTCAAAGTATTCCTCTTGATTGGTATGTGAACTTGAATTCCTTTATTACCAGAAAGTTTTGGGTAACTGGTAATTTCAAAAGAATCAAAGATTTCCTTTAAGTTTAAAGCTGCTTTAATCGCTAAATGAAACGCATCCCTACTGGGGGGATCTAAATCAAAAACTATTTCAAGAGGTTTATTGCTCACTACAGTTTGAAAAGGTACATGATATTCAATGGCTAGTTGATTTCCTAACCAAAGTAAAGTAGATAAATCATTACATAAAATATAATTAATTTGGTCATGACAAGCCGTATGAATAAAACTTGGAGCGTAGTCAGGGCAGTTCTTTTGATAAAATGATTCCCCCGGAACACCATGTGGGAACCGAATAGTGGTTAATAATCTATTTTCTAAAAAGGGTAGCATAAATGGAGAGATTTGAATTAAATATTCAATTAATTTTTGTTTGGTGATTGTCGGTTGCTTCCAGATGATTTTTTCTGGGTGTGAAATGGTCACATCTGAATGAAGTGAGGCATTTTTTAAAATATACTTTTCCTCAGTGTTTTTATCGGTAGTTATGTTTGGGTGGGTTTTACCCATCTCCATCATCGTCCTTTTTCCTCGATAATTTTACAACTTTCTGGAGCTTGATCGACGAATGCTTGGATACTTGGTTGTCTAAGTGAATGTCCTTCTGGCCATTCGATATAGTTTACTTTAACTGTAATGACAGGTTGAATCCATTGGATATTATTCTGGCGTTCGGGTTGATTTGCAAATGGTTTCTGAGCCGTTTTTAAAGGTTCAATCATCTTAGTGAATTGCTGCCATTCGGAGTGGGTTAATTTTCCGGTTCCTACAGAACCAATATAGAAAAATTGTTGATGATTATCATAAAGTCCAATTAGCATCGAATTAACAATACCTGCACGGTAAGTAACTCCACCGACAACTGCTATAACATCTTTATAGTTTTTTATTTTTTTCCATTCATCGTTTTTGCCATTAATGGTATAACGGCTATTGAGATTTTTACAGATAATTCCTTCTAAATCATGCTGCCTAACAACTTCAAACAAATTCTGTCCATCAGTTTGGCTTGGGACAAGCTGCATTAGGTCATTGGGATTAATAATCTGTGAAAGCAGATTAAGCCTTTCTCTAAGCGGTTGGTCATTGACCCACTCGCCATTATAAAAAACAACATCAAAAATCATGTAGTAGATTGGGACCTCTTTCCTGACATCATTTACACGTTCCACACGGCGTATGCCATCACGCCGCATTACTTCGTGAAAAGAAGGCTTACCTTCCTTGTCTAATGCTATTACTTCGCCGTCTAGGATGACCGAATTTGCCGTAGAGTAAGACTTAATCGCTGTTAGTTCTGGGAAAATCGCGGTACGCTCATTTAACTGGCGATTAAACAGCTTTACTTCGTTCCCATCATAATAGGTTAACACTCTAACCCCATCCCATTTAATTTGTGAAATCCAATTGGAACCAGTTGGAATTTTCTCTTCGGTTACAGGCTCAAAGGGGTGGATTGGTTTTAATTTCATATAGCCTCCCAGTCTGGGTTTGTTTACTAAGGTTGTTTTCGTAAAGTTTGTTGTTAAAATCCTAAACCCGATTTTAACTAGATATCAGCTATTTTGTAGCTTGAAAGTTAATTTGCAAGCTCTTTTCTCATAAATGTTTGCTGTTTTACTGTCTAATCACTTCATTCTCATCTAAAAAGCAACAATGTTTGAGAAAAGAGCCTTTACTAATAATATGGCAATATGCTTTAGCTGATATACGGTAATAAGTAGGGGTCTTGTTCTAATTAGCTTTGTCCTAAAATATATTGATTTATATGTGGACAAAGCATCCAGATTTAAATTTGGGGTAGTATTGTCTTTTGGTATGGATGACTAGAGTATTATCAAGCTATTCTTCAAGGGGGATCAAGAAGTTGTCTCGTTCACAACTTAAAACGTTTGTTATGGCTAGTATCGTTACAATTATTGCTATTTCACTGATCTCCTTTCCACAGGAGTCTGTAAATGCTTCTAGACAAGGGTTGACAATGTGGTGGGAGATTGTGTTCCCCTCATTGCTCCCTTTCTTTATCATATGTGAACTGCTCATTAGCTTTGGGGTAGTCGGATTTATCGGAGTTTTATTAGAACCTTTGATGAGACCGTTATTTAAAATTCCTGGTGTTGGAGGCTTTGTATGGGCGATGGGAATGGCATCGGGTTTCCCGACTGGGGCAAAACTAACCGCAAAGTTAAGACAAGAAGGACAATTAACGAAAATCGAAGCAGAAAGATTAGTTTCATTTACTAATTCATCAAATCCGTTGTTTATTTTTGGAGCAGTGTCAGTGGTTTTTTTTGAAAATGCATCGTTAGGTTTGATTTTAGCGTTAGCCCATTATTTAGGGAATATTTGTATTGGAATTATTATGAGGTTTTACGGCAAGGACCAGAAAGAGCACTTGATCAAAAAACATAAGAGTTTCTCGTTCAAGCATGCCCTAAAAGTCCTTCACCAAACAAGGTTAAAAGAAAAAAGACCATTTGGAAAGCTCCTGGGGGATGCGGTTATTTCTTCGATAAATACCTTGTTGATGGTTGGTGGATTCATTATCCTATTTGCCGTTATCAATGAACTCCTTTACCACCTTTATATTACTCAGATTTTAGGATTATTAATTAGTGATTTGTTCACAGTGCTTCAATTACCAACCACTTTAACAATTCCGTTTATTTCCGGTTTGTTAGAAATTACTACTGGGAGTCATTTAACAAGTAAACTTCAGGAAATCGATTTGATGCACCAAGCTATAATTGTCAGCTTCATCCTTGCCTTTAGTGGTTTTAGTGTACAAGCCCAAGTGGCCAGCATTTTAGCACCGACAGATATTAGTTTTAAACCGTTTTTCATTGCCCGGATTATTCATGGTTTTCTAGCAAGTATCATTACTTTTCTATTGTGGAACCCAGTGTATAACCATTTTTCCAAAATAAGTGATCAACTAAATCATATACCAGTCATGGCTTTTGCCAGTGGCGATTGGCTAAACGGAAGTGTCATTTTGTTTGTAATGAAGATTGGTCCGATTGTCACAATTTTGGCTTTAGCGCTATATGTAGTAATTTTTTTAAAAAGAATGGATAAAAATTGACGAGATATAAGTGTGACTTTCAGTACCCATTTGCATTTTTAACTTGCCTGTTTCCAATTGTTTTCCGGTATGCTCTAGTTTCCTAAGACACAAAATAACTTCAAGAACCTAGAGATTGGAGAAGGTGGAATGCATACAATTTGGAAAGGAAGCATCAGCTTTGGTTTAGTGAATATTCCTATTAAATTACACACGGCGACAGAAGATAAAGATATAAAATTAAGGACACTTCATAAAGAGTGTCATTCACCAATAAAATACGAAAAGCATTGTCCAACATGTAAGGTTGAAGTGAAATCTGAAGATATTGTCAGGGCGTACGAGTATACTAAAGGAAAATTTGTTATTCTTGAGGATGAAGACTTTGAGAAACTAAAGAAAGAAAACGAAGATCGCGCAGTAGAGATTATTGATTTTGTGAAAATTGAGCAGATTGACCCGATTTATTTTGACAAAAGCTATTTTATGTCTCCAAATGAAGGTGGAATTAAAGCCTATTCATTGTTAAGAACAGCTTTAGAAAAGTCAGGAAAAGTCGGGCTGGCCAAAATAATCATTCGTTCAAAAGAGCAACTAGCACTTATTAGGGTTTATCAAAACACTCTAGTGATGGAAACGATTCATTTTCCTGATGAAGTGAGGAAACCTGGAGATGTACCAAATATTCCGAGTGAATCGAATGTGTCAAAAAAAGAACTAGATACTGCTATTATGTTAATTGATCAATTAACATCAGATTTTGAACCAGAAAAATATACTGATGATTACCGTAATGCCCTAATTGAATTGATTGAAGCGAAACGAGCTGGTGAAGAGACTGTAAGTCCAGACACAAAAGAACCTGTCTCTAATGTAACTGACCTAATGGCTGTGTTACAGGCTTCTATTGATCGAACAAAACCAAAAAGTATTCCGGTTAAGAAAAAAAGAGCGGCAGTCAAAGTGAAAAAAGAAGCCTAATCATGAATCAGTGGTTGTGGTTTGATGGATAAAACTAACAGAAAGACTCACACAGAATCCTTAATCTTTATGGGAATTTGTGATGTAGTCTTCTTTTTTTTATATAATAGTGTAAGGAAGATACATCAACTCATCTTTATCAAGAAAAAACTATTAAGCTTAGACAAATAGGGGGGATTGAAATTGGAAAAGTATATTTTAGCATTAGACCAGGGAACGACAAGTTCGCGGGCGATTCTTTTTAACAAGCATGGTGAAATTATCCATATTTCGCAAAAGGAATTTACGCAACACTTTCCCAATCCTGGTTGGGTAGAACATAATGCAACTGAAATATGGGGTTCGATTCTGTCCGTCATTGCTAGTATTTTAACAGAGTCGAATGTTAAACCAGAACAAATTGCCGGAATTGGCATTACCAATCAGCGTGAAACAACGGTTGTCTGGGACCGTGAAACAGGGATTCCTGTATACAATGCGATTGTTTGGCAGTCAAGACAAACAAGTGAAATTTGTGATGCCTTAAAAGCGAAAGGCTTAAATGATACTTTTCGCAATAAAACCGGATTGCTGATCGATGCTTATTTTTCAGGGACAAAGGTGAAATGGATTTTGGATTCTGTAGCAGGAGCGAGAGAAAAAGCTGAGGAGGGCAAGCTTTTATTCGGGACTATTGATACTTGGTTAATCTGGAAGCTTTCTGGAGGGAAAGCTCATGTAACGGATTATTCCAACGCCTCTAGGACATTAATGTACAATATTCATGACTTAAAATGGGATGAGGAATTACTTGAATATTTAACTGTCCCAGCAACTATGCTCCCTGAGGTTCGTCCATCTTCAGAAATCTATGCCAAAACGGCAATAGAGCAATTCTTTGGACATGAGATTCCGATTTCAGGTGCTGCAGGGGACCAACAGGCAGCTCTTTTTGGGCAAGCTTGCTTTAAACGAGGCATGGCGAAAAATACATATGGTACAGGCTGTTTTATGCTAATGAACACTGGAGAAAAAGCAGTCCAATCGAAACAAGGTCTGCTCACAACGATTGCTTGGGGATTAGATGGTCGGGTAGAGTATGCACTTGAAGGAAGTATCTTTGTAGCTGGTTCTGCTATTCAGTGGCTTAGAGATGGATTGAGAATGTTAAAATCGGCATCAGACAGTGAAGAATACGCACGGAAAGTAGATTCCACAGAGGGTGTGTACGTGGTACCTGCATTTGTTGGCCTAGGAACTCCCTATTGGGATAGCGATGTTCGGGGAGCGATTTTTGGTTTAACACGGGGAACTAGTAAAGAACATTTCGTACGAGCCACTCTTGAATCATTAGCCTATCAAACCAAAGATGTATTGTCGGCTATGGAAATGGATTCGGGGATTAGGCTAAAAACACTTAAGGTTGATGGAGGAGTAGTAAAAAACAACTTTTTGATGGAATTTCAAAGTGATTTATTAAATGTTCCAGTGGAGAGGCCTAAGATAAATGAAACTACTGCGCTTGGTGCGGCTTATTTAGCTGGATTAGCTGTAGGATTCTGGCAAAGCCAGGAAGAAATTTCCGAACAATGGTCGATTGAAAGAAGAATAGAGCCAAAAATGACTGAGGAAAAACGCGATAGGTTATATAATGGTTGGAAAAAGGCGGTTAAGGCAGCACTGGTTTTTAAAAACTAATCATAGTTCTGGGTAATTTATCATATAAAAAATAGTAACTAAGGGAATTGGAGAGACCACAAAACATTACAAAGCGGAAGCGGTAATGTCATTGTGGTCCTTTTTAGGGAGAAAGGAAAAGGAGCATGTCTATGACTTTTTCAAATTTAAATCGAACTGCATTTGTTCATCAATTAAAACATGTCCATTTTGATGTTTTAATAATCGGTGGTGGCATCACGGGAGCAGGAATTGCCCTTGATGCCATTACAAGAGGGATGACAGTGGCATTAGTGGAAATGCAGGATTTTGCTGCTGGAACTTCAAGTCGTTCGACAAAGCTGATTCACGGAGGACTGCGCTATTTAAAGCAATTTGAAGTAAAGATGGTGGCAGAGGTGGGCAAGGAAAGAGCGATTGTCTATGAAAACGGTCCTCATGTAACAAAACCAGAATGGATGCTACTACCCATTTATCAACATGGTACCTTAGGAAAAAC
>CALCRD010000176.1 GCA_937894355.1 uncultured Bacillus sp. | reverse complement strand
GGGGATAAGCATAAATGAAAAACATTCTATCATTCGGAGAAGGTACTATTTTTGAAGAAGGTTACGGGTTTAGCCCTAAAAAGGTTATGCGCGACCCGTCTATCAGTATCGAACTGAAGGGGTTTTATGCTTATATATCGAGCTATACCGGGAATGGCAAAACAGCATGGCCTGGAACAAAAAGAATAATGCAAGAACTAGGAATAGGGAAAGAACTACTCTTTAAGCTTATAAAAGAAGCACAAGAAAAAGGTTTAATCAAAGTCGAAAAGGTTAGGAACAATAAGGGACAATTTACTAATAATCAATATTCTTTAGTAATAGAACCTACAAAAGCCCAGTTAAAACCATGTCCTGATTCACCGGATACGGCTACACCGGATACCGCTCCACCGTATCCGGCTAGACCGGACACTAATAGTAACATAGATCTAATAGTAACATTTACTAATAGTAACAGTAACTATTCGTCGTCACAAAAACCGAACACCACCGAATACAAACTAGCCGAACTACTCAAACAGAAAATTCTTGACAACCACCCAACCGCCAAAGTGCCACGCGATCTTACTAAGTGGGCAGCCGAGATTGAACGCGCAATTCGCATTGACAAGCGCGACCCGGCGAAACTAGCTAAGGTAATCAGCTGGGGCCAGTCCGACCCATTCTGGCGAGCGAACATCCTGAGCGCCAAGAAGCTACGCGAAAAGTACGACACCCTTTACCTCCAAATGGAAAGAGGTGAGAACAATAGAAAACCTGGGAGCAATTCTGGATCGTATCAAAGAGAAGTTGACGAATTCGCAAACCTTGACTTTTCCAAGTTCCAGTACAACGGAGGAGGGTAATTACGACTGCTCTCGTTGCAAAGACAAAGAGTATGTCATGGTAGACGATAAAACCGCCAGAGTCTGTTCGTGCCAGGAACAGAAACGGATAGAGAGGTTGTTTGAGAGCAGTCAAATCACCCCGGCCTTTAGGACAAAGACCTTAGACAATTATACCACGGACAAAACCCCTATATCAAAGGATATGCTGAAATGCGGAAAATCATACCTCGAACATTACAAAAAAGGGGCATGGTTGGTACTTCTAGGGGAACCGGGGAGCGGCAAAAGTCACATCAGCCTAGCAATGGGCAATGAGCTTATAAAACAAGGTGATCCTGTATTGTACTTTCAGCATGTGGAAGGAATGAAAGAACTAATAGACCTAATAGCAAAAGAAAAACCGATTAAAGCAAAAATCGACTACATGAAACAAGTAAGCTTTTTGATATGGGATGACTTGTTTAAGCCAGCAGGGGGCAAAACACCGACCGCCTTTCAAGTGGAAACCGCATTTGAAATATTAAACTACCGATACCTAAACCTTCTACCAACTGCAATTAACAGCGAGCGAACAGCGAAAGAACTCTTAGAGATTGATAAGGCAGTAGGATCGCGGATTATTGAGCGAGGAAAGGGGTACACCGTGACGGTCCGGGGGATTGAGAATAATTATAGATTGATTTAGCTTTTGGAGGTGGGAATCAATGACAAAAATCGAGTGGGTTAAAAACAAAGACGAGACTCAAGGCAGGACATGGAATCCTGTAACGGGATGTAGTAAAACCTCAGCTGGCTGTCAGAATTGCTACGCGGAGAGAATGGCAAAACGCCTTCGGGGACGGTACGGGTATGATGCGGACGAGCCTTTCAAAGTGACTTTACACCCGGACAGATTAAGCGAGCCTTTGAAATGGCGTAAGCCGCAGATGGTGTTTGTTTGCTCGATGGGGGATTTATTTCATGAGGATGTACCGGATGATTATATCCACCATGTTTATGACGTGATGGAAACGGCTAAGCAACATACTTTTATAGTCTGTACGAAAAGGCCGGAGAGGCTAGTGCCGGTGCTGTACGATACACATTATCTCGGTGGCGGCGACTATCTCCCGAATGTTTGGCATTTATGCACCGCTGAGAATCAGGAAATGGCGGATAAGAGGATTCCGGAGTTATTGAAATTGGGAGAGCAGTCACCAGGATGGCCAGTCTTGGGTGTGAGTGTGGAGCCGATGCTGGGGGTGGTGGATTTAACTCAAATAGATACAGATTGTAAGAAAATAACATTAAACTCTCTAACAGGCATCCCTTATGACTGGGATTATGATGCGTGGCAACCAGAAGATAACATTGGCTCCAAAATTGACTGGGTAATCTGTGGTTCTGAATCGGGACCGAAGCGTCGCCCAATGAAAATCGAATGGGCGCGTGATCTAAAAAATCAATGCGTTAACGCCAATATCCCTTTCTTTTTAAAGCAAATGGAGATTGGTGGGAAACTAATAAAAACGCCGGAGTTAGATGGGCAAGAGTGGAATCAAAGGCCGGAGGTGAAACAAAGTGAATCTTAACGAGTTATCAAAACAGGCCCATGAAAATGCAGTAGCCCACGGATTCCGGATAACTCATTTTATCTCGTTGTCTTTGACCCGCCACACCTAATCAGAGC
>CALCRD010000175.1 GCA_937894355.1 uncultured Bacillus sp. | reverse complement strand
CCTGTGGGGTCTTACCTGTCCCGCTACCTCCCGCAGGAGTCTCGCACCTTCCGCTACAATCAACTAAGTTCAACTGGCAAGTTTATAATTCCTTATCTTTAAACAATAAAGCTGATTCTAAAAAGAGTCCAAGCACCTTGCCAGAGGCAAGGTGTGAATCGGAAAGTTCTTTTTGAATCAGCCTTTTTTTGTTGCGTTATTCTATGTGGTCTATGCTAGTCTTAAGTTTGCCCCCACTAACGAAAGCACATAGCCCTACTAAATAATTGGAAATTTCTTGATTTTACACTATAATTAAGATTGTTTAGTAACTAGAAATAAAAAGTATAGATAAGTGCGGTTTGATTTTAGCCTGCCTTTAGTGGTTACCAGCTTTTTTTTATAAAAGTCTGTTTTCGTAAAGTCTAAAAAGCAACAATATTCGAGAAAAGTGCCTTATAAGAAGCTAGTTTTCACTTTTTCCCAAAATGAATTATCTTTCAATTTTATCGTTTTTATTTGTTTATCGCTTAGCTTTATATCAATTTTCCCTACATGTTTAACATTCAAGGCCTCATTATCCAATCCGATAATGGGATGGTCATTCCCATCTTGGACAACCTTTAAGGTCAATGTGTGATCGGCACTAAGGATAAAGGATGACCCAAGAGTTCGGTAACGATTATTATTCAATGAAGCTAATTCACTAACTTGCAAGCAGGGTAGCGATGGATCAATGACCGCACCAAAAACCGATTTACTATAGCCAGTACTTCCTGTAGGAGTGGAAACGATTATTCCATCACCGCGGAATGTTTCGAAGTGAATTTGATCAATAAATAGGTCCAGTGCAAAAGTTTTGATAATGGCAGAACGAATACTGAATTCATTTAAGCAATAAAAAGTAGAGTGGTCATCAATATTGACTTCGATAATTGGGTATTGCCGAACTTCTATTTGTTCGTTTGTCAATGCCTTCATCATTTGGGAAGCTTCACTTAAACGAAAATCACAATACATATTTAAATTCCCAGTAGTAGAAATTCCGACATAAAGGCAATCGTCCTTAAAGCCAGTTTTTCTTACTGCCTGCAAAAAGGTACCATCATCACCGATACTAATAATTAAATTAGCAGAACTTGGATCATCTGCTAACTGAAATCCATGATTAACAGCCATATTATGAAGAGGATCAACCTTTTTTAACGTTTCAAAGTCATTGTGGTGATAGAAAAACAATTGATTATGGTTTGGCAAAATATTTCCTCCTATCAAAAAATAGTCAAGAATAACTAATATTTTGATTTGTAAAATTTCAGCAAGATAACAAAATGAATGCTAGTAGTATTGTAACATAATTTTCTAAAAATTTAATAAACAAACGAAACTTAAACGAATGAATAATGGAGGGTTAAAAAATGAATGGAAAACGTTGGGCTGCTTTAGGAATAGCTGCAGGATTATTTTTTGTTTCAATCGCAATTAATTTTTTTAGTTCGCTTGCATTTATGGATGCAGAAGCTACTTTGAATGACTTTTTTGATACGGATGAATTGTTCGCTGAAGAAATTGTGAAAGAAGGTGATGAGTTTAAACAAATCGCCATTTTAGAAGTCAATGGGGTTATTCAGGACACCGGAGATGTTAGTTCGTTTATGGAGAGTCCTACCTACAACCATCGAAAGTTCATGAAAAGACTTGATTATATTAAAGAAAATGATGAAATCCAAGGTCTAATTTTACAAGTAAATTCCCCAGGTGGTGGCGTGGTGGAAAGTGCGGAAATTCATGATAAACTCGTCGAAATTAAGAAAAAAACGAAAAAACCTATTTATGTTTCTATGGGGTCGATGGCAGCTTCTGGTGGATATTATATTTCAGCCCCAGCAGACAAAATATTTGCTAGCAAATCAACCATGACAGGGTCCTTAGGTGTAATTATGCAAGGAATCAATTATGAAGGATTAGCTGATAAATACGGAGTCGATTTTGTGACCATAAAAAGTGGACCATATAAAGATATAATGAGCCCAACAAGGGAAATGACTGAAGAAGAACGAAAAATACTTCAAGAAATGATAGATAATTCCTATGAAGATTTTGCTAAAGTCATTTCTAAAGGCAGAAAAATGCCACTTGATGAAGTGAAAAAAATCGCAGATGGAAGAATTTATGATGGCCAGCAGGCAAAAGAATTAAATTTAATTGATGAGTTCGGTTATTTAGATGAGGTCATTACGAACATGGAGAAAGAATTTAATATGAAAGATGCTCAAGTTGTTCGGTTTAACGATAACAAGGGCATTAGATCAATTTTTCAATTAGGAGCAAGTAAATTAATCGGCAGTGATATGGAGCTTACCGGTTTAATGAATATATTATCAAGACCTAATTCACCAAGACTAATGTATTTGTATGCTGAATAGGGGGGGAGAAAATATGAACTTTGATCATTCCAAGGATGAAGAGGTCTCGAAAGAAGAAAGAGTTCAGACAGATCGTGCACAAAATACAGCGGATGAGTTTACCGAGTTGAATAACCCGGAACAACTATACAAGGCGGAAATTAATCGACTTCGGACGGAATTGCATAATCAAAATTATCAAGCAATTCCAATAAGGTATGCCGGTTTTTGGATGCGTTTTTGGGCTTATCTCCTCGATATCATTATAATAGGCAGTATTGAACGTATTTTGATTAACCCGATATTTCGGGCATTAGATCTTTCACTATATAATCCAAGCATGTTCGCCCCAATTTCGATTGTAACGGCGATTATCTTTTATGCTTACTTTGTTCTGATGACGAAATACTTTGGAGCTACTCTTGGGAAAATGGTTTTTGGTTTAAAAGTAGTGACTTTAGAAGGTCAGCACTTATCGTGGAGTACGATCCTTTTCCGGGAGTGGATTGGTCGATTTATTTCGGTAACTGTCCTTATTGGTTATGTCATCGTAGCGTTCTTACCAAAGAAGCAAGGATTGCACGACTTATTTGTTGATACAACAGTCATTCATAAAGGCTGAATTCGTATAGATTGGTGTTAAAATCTTAAACCCGATTTTAACGTGGTAAAAATCAAAAACCCGATTTTTACTAGTTACCATCTATTTTGTAGCTTGAAAGTAAATTTGCAGCTCTTTTCTCATAAATGTGCTGTTTTACTGTCTAAACGTAGTGTATATACTTCGTATTCATCTTAAAAGCAACAAAGTTTGAGAAAAGAGCCTTCATAAAAATTAGTATTCGCTGAATTTACCTATATTTCGTACTGTGTCCTTCATAGACTATGAAGGACATTTTGTGTTCTTGTAGGTTTATTTTTTCATTTTATAGACGATAATAAGTGGCTGAAAGGTTGTGAACATATTGAAATGGTTTGCGCTGGCACTTATTATTCTAGCACTAATTTTAATCCTTGTTTTTATTACGAAACTAACTGTATTTTTTAGCTTTTATCACGGCCAAGACAATGACCATTTGAAGCTTAAGTTTAAAATATGGTTTGGATTAATTACTTATAAAATAAATATCCCTTTAATAAAAGTAGCTGATGATGCACCAGCTATTGTTTATAAAGAAGAGGCTCAAAGTAGTATGGCAGAAACACCAAAAGAAGAAACTAAAAAATTCTCCGTGAATGATTTCATTAAAGGGATGCATGATGCTAAAGAATTACTGCAACATGTTATTGCTATGCACAAGATAGTCCGCTCCTTTTTACGAAAAGTATCTCTGAGGAAATTGGAATGGCATTCGGTAATTGGAGTGGGGGATGCCGCACTCACAGGAACGCTTACAGGAGCTTTGTGGTCAGTAAAAGGTGGGTTCTTAGGGATAATTAGTAACTATATGAAATTGAGAGATATGCCCAATATGTCGATTACTCCAAGTTTCCAAAGGGCCTATTCCCAAACTCAATTGTCATGTATGATTCAATTTCGAATTGGGAATGCTATTGTGGCAGGTCTTAAATTGGTTAAATATTGGAAAGGTGGAAAACCAAAATTTAAGACAAAACCGTTGTCCTTAATATCAAAGGATAAAACAAAAACTGTCTAGACTGGGAGGAATCATACATGTCCGATCATCCAATTCAAGGATTAATGACAACAGCAATGGAAAATTTGAAAGAAATGATTGATGTAAATACCATCATTGGTGATCCTGTAGAAACACCAGATGGAAGCGTCATATTAACAGTTTCAAAAGTGGGATTTGGTTTTGCTGCAGGGGGTAGTGAATTTATTTTAGAAAGCGGAAACTCTCAATCCCAGCAGGGCGGTCAAAGTGGCCAAGGGCAAGAAAAAAGTCAATCAAAGCATCCTTTTGGTGGAGGTAGTGGTGGAGGAGTTTCCATTACTCCAATAGCTTTTCTAATCGTAAGTTCTAATGGAGTTAAAATGCTTCATTTAGACGAAAATACGCATTTATATGAAAAAATACTAGATTTAGCTCCGCAAGCAGTTGATAAAATCCAACAAATGATGGATAAAAAGAACAAGAAAAACAATAATGATAACGGTCAAAGTAATAGCAATAAGAATGATTATGATGGACCCAAGCAAAATATTTAAAAAACTCGCCTATTGGCGAGTTTTCTTATTTGATTAAAAGATTCTTTTAATTATATAATTAACACTATACACGTTGTGTTTAATTGAGGAGGAAAATATATGGTAGCAATTACGTTTAAAGAGAAACCAGTAACATTATTAGGAAACGAAGTGAAAGTTGGGGAAAAGGCACCAAATTTTACTGTTCTTGCAAATGATTTATCACCTGTAACACTAGAGAATTCAAAAGGTAGTGTTAGATTAATTAGTGTCGTACCATCTTTAGACACAGGAGTATGCGATGCCCAAACCCGTCGTTTTAATGAAGCTGCTGCACAGCTAGACAATGTAAAAATATTAACTGTTAGTGTTGACTTACCATTTGCTCAAAAACGTTGGTGCGGTGCTGCCGGAATCGATAAAGTTCAAACTCTTTCCGACCATCGAGATTTGTCTTTCGGTAAAGCCTACGGTCTAGCAATCCAAGAATTGCGTCTATTGGCAAGAGCCGTGTTCGTGGTTGATTCAAATGATACTGTTGTATACGTAGAATATGTTAGCGAAGCAACGAATCATCCGAATTATGAAGCAGCAATTGATGCCGCTAAGAAAGCAAACTAAATATATTTTGAAAAGGGAGCGACCTATTTTGGTTTTGCTCTCTCTTTTTTTTTTTTTTTGAGTGAAAATTACAAAAATTTTAAAAACTAGCTTGTCATATTCTGTTTTGCAAGTTAAAATAAAAAAATAGGATAAATAGGAGGAAAGTCATGATGAAAATCTCTAAAGTGGAAGAGCTCTTTACAATAATAAATAGAACAGCTCTCGTTATACAAGAAGAGATATCATGTACTTATTTAGAAGCATTGACCGAAACGGGAGAAAACTTGTTTCAAGGGACAATCCTTCAAGAGGAGCTAAGCGATAAAAATAGAAAGCACCTCGAACAGCTTTACAGTCAAGTTGACTTAAATGATTTTCAGAATGAAGAATTGCGAAAAGCTTTCCAGCTTGTAATTTTAAAAGGAATGAAAGAAAATGTACAAGCTAATCACCAAATGACTCCCGATGCCGTTGGGATGTTAATCGCATACTTAGTGAATAAATTGGTGAATAAGCCGTCCTTCACACTACTAGATCCAGCAGTCGGAACAGGAAATCTTCTGGCAACGGTAATAAATCAACTTCAGCCAAATAAAGAGATAGATGCCATTGGCATTGAAGTAGATGATTTATTAATTAAGTTGGCCTATGTAAATGCAAATTTACAAAAGCATCCGATCCAATTCTTTAATCAAGATAGTCTAGATTCACTTTATGTTGATCCAGTAGATGTTATTATTTGTGATCTGCCAATTGGCTACTATCCAAACGATGTTAGAGCCTCAGATTACGAATTAAAAGCAGATGAAGGTCATTCATATGCACACCATCTTTTTATCGAACAAAGTGTACGTCATATTAAAGATGGCGGTCATCTATTATTTGTGATTCCAAATGGATTGTTTGAAAGCAACCAAGCACAAAAGCTTCAACAATTTATGAAAAAAAATGTAATCATCCAAGGTCTTCTTCAGCTGCCACTTACTATGTTCAAATCGAAAGAGTCTGCAAAAAGTATTCTAATAATTCAAAAAAAGGGCGATGGGGTTATTGCGCCTAAGCAGACACTATTAGTCGATTTACCTTCTTTGTCAAATGCAGCAGCAGTACAGAAAATTCTTAGTGAAATCAATAAATGGATTAGTGAAAATATAGATTCTAATTAAAGAATTCCTCTAGACAGGCTCGAAAGTCTGTCTCCTCACTGGTAAATATTCCAGTAATTTTATAATAATCTAACTATCAGAATACATTTAATTCAAGTTGAAAGCGTTACCAATTCGAGAATGTTCTTGTATTGTAAAATAACCCATGATTTAATCGATAATTGAGAGATATATTAGTGCTCAATTGTGCAAATAATAATGTAATGGGTTTTCGCTTTCAACAACTTAGAGGTGTTCTTAAAAAGGAGCGGTAAGAATTATGTCGAAAATTATTGCAATTAATGCGGGTAGTTCATCATTGAAATTTCAGTTATTTGAGATGCCAAGTGAAGAAGTAATCACAAAAGGCCTAATTGAGCGTATCGGTCTATCTGATAGTGTGTTTAACATTAGCGTTAACGATGAAAAAATTAAAGAAATAAAGAATATACCAAATCATGAAGATGCTGTAATGCTGTTGCTTGAAAAATTAACAACATTGGGTATTATCGAGTCTTTAGATGAAATCGATGGAATCGGTCATCGTGTCGTTCACGGTGGGGAGAAATTCGATGATTCAGTCCTAATTTCTGAAGAAGTAATGACAATAATTGAAGATTTATCTGAGTTAGCACCACTTCATAATCCAGCAAATATAACTGGAATAAGAGCATTTCAACATGTTCTTCCAAATGTTCCTGCTGTTGCCGTATTTGATACAGCTTTCCATCAAACTATGCCAGAAAGTTCTTATCTATATAGTTTACCGTATGAATACTATGAGAAATATGGTATTAGGAAATATGGATTCCACGGTACATCCCATAAATATGTCTCTGAAAGAGCAGCTGAATTATTAGGTCGTCCTGCAGATTATTTAAGGTTAATTTCCTGTCACCTTGGGAATGGAGCAAGTATTGCTGCTATTGAGGGTGGAAAATCTATTGATACATCAATGGGCTTTACACCACTAGCAGGGGTAACAATGGGTACACGTTCAGGAAACATTGACCCAGCTTTAATTCCTTATATCATGGAAAAAACAAATAAAACAGCAGACCAAGTTTTGAATGTATTAAATAAAAAGAGTGGTATGCTAGGGGTTTCTGGCTTCTCAAGCGACTTACGCGATATTGAAGTGGAAGCTAATAAAGGGAATGATCGTGCAGAATTAGCTCTAGAAGTGTTCGCAAACAGAATCCATAAATATATTGGATCATACGCTTCACACATGAATGGCGTTGATGCTATTATCTTTACCGCTGGTATTGGTGAAAATAGTGAATCAATTCGTGCACGTATTCTTAAAGGACTTGAATTCATGGGCGTTTATTGGGATCCTTCTTTGAATAAAGTAGCTGGTAAAGAAGCATTTATCAACTATCCACATTCACCGGTTAAAGTAATCGTTATTCCTACGAATGAAGAAGTGATGATTGCCCGAGATACATTGCGTTTAACACCAGTAGGTGAGCCCGTAACAAATTAATTAAGTGACTGCCGAGATTTTATCTCGGCAGTTTTTTTGTTAAGGCAGTTTAAAATAGACCGTTGATTTCCGCTCCAGGTGCGAGCGGTTCGCGGGCGGTAGCGGGGAGCCTCCTAGGCGCTTTGCGCCTATGGAGTCTCCCCTGCCCCGTACTCCCGCAGGAGTCTTCGCACCTTCCGCTCCAATCAACTATGTTTGAAAAATCAACATTAAACATTGACATAACCGTTGTTAAAAGAAAGTTCTATCATAATAGTGGATTTGTATAAGCTTGAATAGGTCGAGTCGCATTGTTGCTGAAAAGTATGTGCCATTTGTCGAAGTCGCATCGTATCAAAGTGATATGTTATACTGAAAAAAAAGGTGTTTTTGGGGGGATTCCGAATGTCGTTTACAGAAAAGGAAGCAGAAGTTTTTCAAGATGTTTTGGAATGGGAAAAACAGCTTTTTCAATATGAAGCAACTGATTTTGAGTTAACATTTGACAAGTATTTTGAGCAGTCCTGTTCTTTACTTCCAGAGGAAGTTAAAGAACAACTATTTTCTACCTTAGATAATTGGTTGTTCCATCTTCATGCAATCATTCAAGGTTCGCAACTACAAATGGACGCAAAGGAACGGATTTTAGCTGCCGGAAGGGTTTTCCAACCTGCAATTGTCACTATCAACGACTTGCAAAAATTAACAATTGATCAGCGCCGATACATAGCAGAACAACAAATTTCTAGACATCAACTATATTCCTTGGTTCAGGGAGGATTATCTGGTACTGGTAAATCGCTTCTTCTTGGTTCTGACATTCCAGCCATGGTTGTGATCAATTTGCGCGTTGTTCAACTTATTGCCAATGTTTATGGGTACGAGGTCAATACTCCTTATGAGATGATGAATGCTTTAAAAGTGTTTCATGCAGCCATTTTACCTACTCGTATTCAAAAACAAGCATGGGAAGAATTATTTTCTGATTTTGATGCAAAGACGGAATACTTTTATGAAGGAAACGAAAGAGTAACCGATTTAGCAACAATGGAGCAGCCAGTAAAACAAATCTTTAAAGCAATGGTCATTCTACTTTTTAGAAGAAAAGCAATTAAAGGGATTCCAATTATTAGTATTGGTATTGGAGCAGGATCAAATTATTTATTAACCAAGAAGGTCACAGAATTTGCCCATAAATATTATCAAATGAGATATTTATTAACAAAAAAACAATCATAATTATCATTATTTTACTATCAGAGGGAGACTAATGTATGAGCACCAAAGCACATAAACTAGCAGCACCAAGAAGTGTGAAGTGTAAAATAATTACAGTAAGTGACACCAGGGATAAAGATAGCGATAAAAGTGGAAAATTGATGATTGAGTTATTGACTGGAGCCGGACATGAGATTAGCGATTATGTCATTGTAAAAGATGAAGCGATGGCGATTCGGGATGCTGTAATAAAGGGCTGTGAAACTGCTGATATCGATGTTGTATTAACAAATGGCGGAACGGGAATTGCCTTAAGAGATGTGACAATCGAAACCGTTCAGAAGTTGTTTACCAAGGAGATATCTGGATTTGGTGAATTGTTCCGGTTTTTAAGTTATCAAGAGGACATTGGCTCAAGTGCAATATTATCAAGGGCGATTGCGGGTGTTTATCATAATAAAGCAATTTTCTCAACTCCAGGATCAACGGGTGCTGTTCGCCTAGCAATGTCCAAGCTCATTTTACCGGAAATTGGTCATGTCGTAAGTGAATTACAAAAAGACCTGCCAGGAATAAATTTGTAATCGTTTCAATAAATGAATATTTTTCAACAACAAAAAAGCTTCATAATTGAAACGGATACAATGGAATTTTACAAAGAAATAGCCTTCCTGTTTATGCATGTAGGAAGGCTTTAGATTAATAATTGAAAATTTAGATAATGTTGCATGTAGATATTCCGGTTCATGAGGCGTTTATTTAAGAGGTGATTAGTGTTCAAGTTTACTCGTCATAATATTTTCATGTGTACGGTACCAAATCCATAAATCGTTTATTACAGAAGCGAGCTCAGCAACTTCATTATTTAGACGGCAACAACGCATGAAATCATTTTCATCTGCTAGTTCATCAAGTTTTTGATTAATTTCCGTTTCTAACATGGCAATTCGATCAGGAATCTGACCTCTTATTGTTTCCCATTCAAAAAGAATCGAATGCTGTAAATCCATATTGTAATCGTTCCAATTTTTATCCATATCTGGAATTGGTATACCTAAACGCTCATCTTGGAAAAAATACTCTTCAATCATTTTGGCTCCTCCTTCGGTATGTTATTAAATTAATTTTACTATATACTATGTTTTCTTTCTATTGACACTTTTGTGACATTCATCACAAAATAATTTTATCATGCTAATAGTTTCCTTGCAGACCACTTTTATAGGGAAGAATGAGACTTTTAAGACATGTGTCCGACACTTAACTTTCATATATTTTAAGTATAGCAATCGCTGATTATTTTAATTTAGAAAGGAGGAAATTAATTTTTGCAAGAATTGTAGAATAAAGTATTGAAATTTTGGTGAAAAGTTGCTAAAGTGTATACATATTTGAATAAAAATTTAAAAAAATGAATGTTTATACAATAGAATGGAGGAACAAATAAATGAGCAAGCCTAAATTAGTTCTAGCATATTCCGGGGGTTTAGATACTTCCGTAGCAATCAAATGGTTAATGGAAAAGGGTTATGATGTTGTTGCATGTTGCCTAGATGTCGGTGAAGGAAAAGATTTAGATTTTATTCAACAAAAAGCAAAAGACATGGGTGCGGTTGAATCGTATGTTATTGATGCAAAAGAAGAATTTGCAAGAGATTTTGCATTAGTTGCCCTACAAGCGCAAGCTTATTATGAGCAAAAATATCCACTTGTTTCAGCGTTATCTCGTCCGTTAATTGCGAAAAAGTTAGTGGAAGTTGCTGAAAAAGAAGGCGCTGTTGCGGTAGCTCACGGTTGTACTGGAAAAGGAAATGATCAAGTTCGTTTTGAAGTTGCCTTCGCAGCATTAAATCCTGAATTACAGGTTCTTGCTCCAGTACGTGACTGGAAATGGTCTCGTGAAGAGGAAATTGAATATGCAAAACAAAACAATATCCCAGTTCCAATCAATTTAGATAGCCCATACTCAATTGACCAAAACTTATGGGGAAGAGCAAATGAATGTGGAATTTTAGAAAATCCATGGATGGCTCCTCCAGAAGATGCATATGATTTAACTGTTAGCTTAGAAGACGCACCAGATACTCCAGATGTAATTGAAATTGGGTTTGAAAAGGGAGTACCTGTAACTTTAAATGGAGAAGCTATGGCAGTCTCTGAACTTATTTTAAGTTTAAATACACTTGCTGGTAAACATGGTGTAGGACGTATTGATCATGTAGAAAACAGACTTGTGGGTATTAAATCTCGTGAAGTATACGAAGTTCCTGGTGCAATGACATTACTTAAAGCACATAAAGAACTTGAAGACTTAACTTTAGTTAAAGAAGTTGCCCACTTTAAACCAATTATTTCGCAGAAAATTGCTGAAGTAATTTATAATGGTCTTTGGTTCTCACCGCTTACAGATGCCCTTAAAGCGTTTTTAACAGAAACACAAAAGTATGTAACTGGAACAGTAAGAGTAAAACTTTTCAAAGGACATGCTATTGTTGAAGGAAGAACATCACCTTATTCTTTATATAATGAACAATTAGCTACTTACACATCTGATGATCAATTTGATCATGATGCAGCTTTAGGATTTATTCAATTATGGGGTCTTCCAACTAAAGTACAAGCTCTTCAACAAAACAAGAAGGTGACAGTGTGAAAAAACTGTGGGGCGGACGTTTTACTAAATCAGCGGAAGAATGGGTAGATGAGTTTGGTGCTTCCATTTCTTTTGATCAGCAATTAGTGATCGAAGATTTAGAGGGAAGTATCGCTCACGTCACCATGTTGTCAAAATGTGGAATTATCTCACCTGAAGAAGGCGAGTTAATTAAAAACGGTTTACTTGAGTTAAAAGAAGATGCGAAGCAGAATAAAATTCCGTTTTCTGTAAAGCTTGAGGATATCCATCTTAATTTAGAAAGTCTATTAACAGAAAAAATCGGTCCTGTAGGTGGGAAACTACATACAGGAAGAAGCAGAAATGACCAAGTTGCAACGGATATGCATTTATACTTACGTAACCAAGTTGGTCTTGTTATTGAATTAATTGTCGAAATGCAAACTGCGCTTCTTGAGCAAGCAGAGAAACATGTCGAAACAATTATGCCTGGATATACTCATCTTCAAAGGGCACAGCCGATTTCTTTTGCTCACCATCTTTTAGCATATTTTTGGATGCTGGAAAGAGATAAACAACGTTTTGTTCAAAATGTTGAAAGAACGAATATTTCTCCACTAGGTGCTGGTGCACTAGCGGGAACTACTTTTCCAATCGATCGCCATTACAGTGCAGAACTATTAGAATTCGCCGGAATTTATGAAAATAGTCTTGATGCTGTTAGTGACCGTGATTTTATCCTTGAGTTTTTATCAGCAAGCTCAATTTTAATGATGCATCTATCACGTTTTAGTGAAGAAATCATATTGTGGTCAAGCCAAGAGTTCCGTTTCATCGAACTTGATGATAGTTTTTCAACAGGTAGTTCAATTATGCCGCAAAAGAAAAACCCAGATATGGCAGAGCTAATTCGTGGTAAAACAGGTCGAGTTTATGGGAATTTGGTCGGTTTGCTTACAGTCTTAAAAGGCCTTCCGCTTGCTTATAATAAAGATATGCAAGAGGACAAAGAAGGAATGTTTGATACTGTTAAGACAGTAACTGGTTCTCTTAAAATTTTTGCTGGAATGATTAGAACATTTAAGGTAAGAACTGACGAGATGAAAAAAGCAACGAAAACCGATTTTTCTAATGCAACTGAATTAGCAGATTATCTAGCAGAAAAAGGTCTCCCTTTCAGAGAAGCGCATGAAATTGTCGGAAAGCTTGTGCTTACATGTGTAAACAAAGGCTGTTTCCTTGCAGATTTAACTCTTGATGAATACAAAGCATCAAGTCCGTTGTTCGCTGAAGATATTTATCAAGCTTTAGATCCTTACACTGCTGTTGAGCGTCGTAATAGTGCGGGTGGCACAGGATTTAAACAGGTGAACATTGCCTTAGAAAAAGCAAGAAAATGTATTGAAGAATAAGAAAAGTTGAACTGGCTAGCCACAGGCGAGTCGAATCAGCTTGAAAATAATAAAAAAACACACAGCTTGTACGAATGAGCTGTGTGTTTTTATTTGTTTGCCTGCTTTTTGGAGCGATTTATTGTGTTTATCTGTAGAAAGTTGAGTTCTATCTGAAGAAAATTTCGTCTATCCGCCAAAAACGGGCTTGTATCCGCCAAAAATGCCAGTCTATCCGCCAAAAACAGAACTCTATCCGCCAAAAATCGACTTCTATCCGCCAAAATCAGCATTCTATCCGCCAACCATAAATTTTTGCAACAAACCTCAATAATTTCAGCATGAGATTACTAAAAAATAGATTAACAAAAAAGCAGGAGAAGCAATTCCCCTGCTTTTTATCCTTTGATTTCTATTCAATTTCCATATCGGAACGGACGATTAACACGTCACATGTAGCATACCGAGTAATGTGTTCGGAAACACTACCGATAAAGAAGCGTTCGACTGCGTTTAGGCCAGTTGCCCCACAAACAATTAGGTCAACATTATTTCGTTTGGCAACATCTTTCGGTATCTTCACTTTAGGAGAGCCGTAGTCAATAATGTAATCTACGTCTGCTACCCCAGCATCGGTGGCAATCTTTTGATAGTTCTGCATTAGTTCCGCTGCGAAAGCATCAGCCCTTTCAGCAATTGCTCGATCATAGGCTTCTACTGTAGCAAATGTACGAGTATCAATAATATGGGCTAATATGATTTTTGCCCCGTTTCCTTTTGCGATGGTTATGGCTTTTTTAAATGCCCATTCAGCCTCTTTAGATCCATCAACTGCAACTAATATTGTTTGGTATTTTGGACTCATTAATCTCTCCTCCTTTTTCCTTATTATACTATAAATATAAGAGTATATATGTTTAGAAAAATCGAACAATAAGATTGTTCGGACAAATTCTTCCGAAAGGAGATGAATTGTATGGAAAAAAGGGATAAACAGTACGGTTTAAACCTTTCCTATGATGAGCAGGGATCAGAAGAAGTAACAGAACAAATTATGGATTCTTACAACAGTGGAGTAATTGAACAACGCGTAGATGACCAATTTACTCCAAATAATGCCAAAACAGAGAAATAATTTATTTAAAAAAATGTTGTGTTAAAGACCATTGTTGATATTTAACAACCTGTTGATTGGAGTGGAGGGCAC
>CALCRD010000174.1 GCA_937894355.1 uncultured Bacillus sp. | reverse complement strand
ACTTCCCCAAACCCCTTGGTTTTTCTAAAGTTCATATTGTGCTGGAAGTTGGTCAATGCTTCTGATGGGTCGAGGTTGGTGAAGTTTAGTCGGTTCATAGTGATTTTGTCATACTTCACTGATAGGATAGGCGTTTTCTCCTGATAGCCGGTTGCTGGATTTATTTGATTCTCATAGGCATGTACGAAAACATTATTAATAGGTAAGAGCGCAAACATATCCCGAGAGATTCTTAGGGCACTGCTGCAAACGTAATCTTGGTAGAGATCAAAGAAGATTGTCTTGGGAATGTTTTTTTCTGAAAGCTTACCAGTTTTCGTTAACGATAGAGCTTTCTCAGGAATGACCGTTTCAGCATTGACGTCAAATGACACATGGATGACATCAGGGTGATCTGTTCCGAATTCAAACCCACTTCCAAACTCAACAAGATCATCTAAAGGTCCGAATTCATCGATGACTTCAAAATAAGCATCAATATCCTTGGCGAGCATTCTTTTTGCCATCGTATGCATATTGTTCCAATCTCTCAACAGCTGTCCATCCATTTGAGCCGCTGCATGTACTTTTTCCTCTAGCTTATGTATTTTCGCTTCATTTTTTTTAAACAGCCGATCGAAAAAACCTGGCTGATAAGCGTTCAATATTTCTATCGCTAACAGTTCATTTGGCCCTTTTTGACCGCTTTGAAATGGTGGCTGCCTGTCCGCTACCTCTACCCAATCCACTGAATCATCAGATTCATGGTGCAGGGAATGAATTTGTTCCAAACGGTTTTCGTACAGGTCAACCTGGAGCCGGGCAGATTCCTGTTGCTCAAGTTTTTGCTGTTCCCTTTGCAGACGAGATAATTCATTTCTACGTCTATAGGCGTCGGTCTTAGGGGTCCGTGAATTTGAATTGGTGGTGGTTGAATAATATAAACCCGAACCCGGAATCCCTGCTGTAGCAGTTCGTCTACCACTACTGTGGATTGAATATCTGAGCCCTTTCCCGCCAAAGCTGACTGAGGCTCCTTTTTTCCCAAGGTTCATCCTGATTCCCGGCGCTATCTTAAAACTCTTCCGAAACATCAATCCCATCATCAATCACCCTTCCCTTTTCCCACTATTATCGCATTAAAAAAAAGGCAAAACAAATAAGGAAGGTGCTTAACCATCAGTCGCCATTGTATCGACAACAGATGGTTAAGCACCTTGATTTCATTTATTGATTCCTTATTTCACTTCAAAATTTGCATCTATTTGTTGGCCTTAGGCCTGAACCCTAGTATGAATCGCTAGGATAGATGGCACACCACTCTTCCTAGTCTATTTGAAAAAACTTTTTAGTTCTTTTAGAAGTTCAGGGTGATTTTCCTTTGATATATATGTCATTTCCTTTTTGTCAGGATGTTGAAAACTAATACTACCATCCTCGAAAAAACTCAGATAATACGTTTTGTTATCAAGGTTTTTAGTATCTGATAAAACTACTGCAAAACTTCCAGGGTAATTTAACTGGTTAATTTGGTCCACTAGCTCTTTTTCTCTCGGCTTAATTACGTCTACCTCATTAATTTTACGGATAAATTCTTTGACCTTTTTGTCGTCAGCAATTAATTTGCTTTTTTCTTTTGATGTATCTCCATTTTCATCAAATCCTTGTACATGCAAGAATCCATAATTCTTTTCCGGAATATCCAGGGCTTTACTCTTACCTTTTTCTAAACAGTAGGGACAATTCATAATTAATAAAACACCAAATACCGACGCCAAAAAGATCCTAATGAGCTTCAAATTAAACCTCTCCCTGTTTTTTGAATAATTAGATTTCTTATCCTCCACTCTTAATTTTACTTACCAAAACATTGTTAGACAAATGTAAATATTGTGACAAAAATTACTTTAACACAGCAAAGCGCTGGGGGACTGTCCCCCAGCGCTTTGCTGTGTTGCAGTTTGTTTTTTATTTTTGAATGATGTTGTCTGGGTCGACTAGGTTGGAGAATTGCCAGGTTGCACCTTCATCGATGGAGATATATCTTGCTAGCACCTTGCCCCCTTGAAAATCACCATTTGGACCTTGATTGACCAGCAGCGTTCCCTGTGTCCCATCAAAGGTTGGTACTTCGGCGACCAGGAATATTCCGGCGTATTCTACTGGAATTGGTACCGCTACCTCAGCCCAGGTCTTACCGCCATCATTCGTCTGGTACAAAGATGGCCGTCCTGGTTGATCCATTACATTTAGCGTATCGAACGAAATAAAGCCTAGCTTGTCATTAATTAACCCACCGCCCATAACCATTCGATATGAATCCTCAACAGCACCCGCTTTAGTCCAGCTTTTCCCGCCATCATTAGTCGTAAAAATCGCATTTGCTTCCGCTCGCATAGTACGTTCACCGGTTACAATCAAATAGCCATTTTGCTCAGAAGTAAAGCCAATCTGCCGAAATCGTATCGACGGGAATGGGCTAGGCATTTTTGTCGTCTTCCACGTCTTGCCCTTGTCCGTTGATTGAAGAATCTTTATCGAAGTATCTCCGCCATTCTCAAATGCAGACCAATCAGGCGTAGTCATAAAAACTGTCCGTTCCGCGGAAATCAAATAGCTACCCTCAATTAATATTTGTTTAGATCCGCTATAATCACCCTTGAACAAATCGGCTACCTCAACCGGAACTTTACGCCAGTTCTCGCCATTATCATAAGTCACTTCTAGATTGCCATTTTGAATCTGATACCGATAGTTCGCATCTGGAACCTTAATTCCAGCGTCTTTTTGAAACTTATCCTCCACCGGTGCCAAACCCGTCACCGCATCGGAAGTATCTTCAATCCTAACCAAGGTAAATTCATTCTCTGCCGTTTTCTTGATTCTAAAGGTCCACTGGATATCTTTAATCGTACCATCCTCTTGTACCGTCCCTAGATTGTTATGCGTCGACCACTTCCCCTTTTCCAATTGAACCCAAAAAGTAACCGCAACAGCAAATTCAGTCTCATCCCCTGCAAGAAGCTGAAACTTGTTGAACCTCACATCCGTCATTCGATTCCATGAACTCACATCTTTCCCTTGATACGGCTGCATCATTTTCATCCAAAAATAATAGGCAATATCATCAGGATCCTGATGATCAGGCTCAACCGTATGGGGCATTGGCAAATCCTTATTGAAGTCTTTTTTATAAATATTAAGGTAATAAAACAAAACCCCCGATATAATTAACAACACTGTCAAAACAATCGTCAGCACCATTTTAACTTTAGCATTTTTCTTAGTCTGTACCATTCCTATTCTCCTCATTAACATCAACATTCGGTTAAGAAAATTAAATCTCGACAAACTCCCTTAAAATCTCATTATATCACTTCTTTTTAAAATATATTGCTCCCTAATTTTTCTGCTTTTTCGTGGAATTATTTTTCCAATGTTGGTGCTTTTCGCCTAACGTTCATATCAAGGATAGTTTAGCTTTGAGCAGGACAATATACTAAAGCTTGACCATTTTCATGATAAATGGAGGGGATTTTATGGGAGACTTTTTTGGATTATTTGGAAACGATAATAACAAACCTAAAAACAATGATGAGCCTTTGGAAACAATGGTTACTGATGATTCACTAAAAATGGAAGATGATATTGAAAGAATAGATAACGGAACGCTCCATCTTCATCAAGAAGAGCTTGATATAGCGAAAAATAGATCCAATGCTGGTGAAGTGATATTAAGTAAAGAAATAGTCGAAGAGAAAAAAATCGTCGACGTTCCAATTTCCCACGAGGAAGTTGTGATTGAAAGACGTTCAATTAACAACGAAACAAGCAGCACTGGAATTGGCGAAGAGGAGACTATTCGTATTCCGGTCAGCGAAGAGCATGTTGAGATTGGGAAACACACCGTAACAACTGGAGAAGTTTCCGCCTTTAAACGCTCGGTCGAATCAACACAGCATGTTGAAGAAGTGCTTAGAAAAGAAGAAGCGCGTATCAATAAAACCGGAAACGTCAACGTCATATCCAATGACAACGACATCCACAGCTCCGAAGAGAGTTTTACCAATAACGCAAGCCCTAATTTTTCAAGTACCCCCGAGAACAATCGCATCACTGACGTAGATAATGACGATATCACAAAAGTCGTTGACAACAACTTCAACGGCGATATCACACCTAGTTAAACTGGTAACAACGAGAAATATCCATTAGTGAGCCAGTTTTGCAAAAAACACCTCCTATCTCGCTTTAGCGATATAAGAGGTGTTTTTTCAAATAATCTTATACCTAATTCTCAACCCGAAAGGACCAAACGTAATATGGATAACCAGTCCCAAAATAACCCTGACAGCTACACCGAAAACCAAAACTCCCAAACCGCCAACCCTTACTTTTATGAAAAAAAACCAGCCAATAACCGTAGTGTAAATTTTAAACTACATCAGGAGCAATTAGATATTTTCAAAAAAAGCAGCCAAACTAACGAGGTCAACATTTATAAAGAAATTATTCATGAACAAAAAACGATTACAGTACCCATTACCCGCGAGGAACTAGTCATTGAGAAAAAGGTTTTATTGCAAGATTCATCCTGCCAAAAGGGTGAACAGATGGAAACAATCCGTATTCCAATTAGTGAAGAGCACATTGATATATCCAAACACACCGTCATTCTGACAGATATTGATATTTACAAACAACAAATCCAAGAAACCCAGCGGGTCGGAGCAACCTTAAAACACGAGGAAGTACACTTAGAAACAAAGGGACATCCTCAAGTCATTGATCATTAAAGCTTAGCTGTCCTAGGACAATCCCACAAAAAAAGATGCCCGCCTCTGAAGTGTAAACTTCATCCCAGAGGCGGGCACCCAGCTAACTCAAAGTGATTCCTTTTTTTCAAATATTAAATCTGTTGAATCAGTCAATTTTTGCGTATCTTTATTGAAAACCTCAATTTTTCCTTCACTTAGAACTTCATTGAACTTTTCATAGTACCAAAGGGAAATACCTTCAAAATTATTTTCTTTAATTTCACTAGAACTGAATATGGATTCTAAGGAAATTATTTTTGCCTCTTCGCCATTTACTTTGATAATCGAGTTTTCTACATTTTTAATTAAACCATATACTAAAAAGTCATCATGTACTTTATAATGGCTTAATTTTTCATAATCCTGACGATCCCCTATGCTGGTAAAAGGGATTTCACCTTCACCGAGTTTCCAGCCGAAAATTGCTTCCTGAATATATGCTGCTCCTAGTTGATTATCCTTTATTAAGAAATATAAGGATTCTCCTTCTACCTTATAGGCAGGAATCAATAAAACATCCTTTTCAACATTTAACAATGCTTCTTGAGGTTCAGAAAATGATTCGGATTTTTCTGTATAAAACCAATTCCCCAAAGAATATAAAATAATGATTGCAATGATAGTAAGTGAAAATTTTGCTTGTAGTAATCTTTTCAAACCTTTCGCCTCCAAAAAATATAAATCTTTATACTCCCAAGATACCAAATCTCCAAATATAAACAAGCGTAATAATGATATTAAGTTTGGAATAAGTATAACCTTAGTAAACAGCTACATCCAATGAATTGAACAGCTAATTTGTTCTAGACTTGGTTTTACACATATTCACAGTGTAGTTATTAATTTACAAACGACCCGTCTTGGTGTAAAATTACACTTACCGTAGTTTTTTAAAAAATAATCGTATTTAACGGAGGTCTACTTTTGAAAAAAATCTCTTACTCATTTAAACTTATCGGTTCAGTTATTGGCTTTCTTGTTGTTTTGGCCCGCTTTAGGTATGGTAAAAAGCTATAATCTAACCAAAATAAAGTTAACTCCCCTACTATAGGCGCCATTTTTTATAGATGAACATGAGCATATCCATACGATATTTATTTACTATTGTAAAAATAAAAAAGTAAAAAATCGTTCCGAAAATCAAAATGTTTATCAACATCCCGATAAAAAATGCCTCTCCAATTTGGACACCAGCATCAAGCACTCCAACTATATCCTTGAAATCGATAATCTCGATTGTAAGGAGAGCTCCACCGACCAAAAGATTCAAATAGAACAAAATTGGGAACACCCACAGGAAGGCAAGTCCACCTATAAAGCCAGCAACAGGATTCCCTTTAAACAGGCGAGCACAAATAGCCGATAGAATCGGACCTATTCCGAAAGTTGGAGTAAAATTAATTAATAACCCCATCGTAAAACCGACGGCAATCCCATGGGCACTATCATTAATTCTAAGGAGTCTTAGCAAAAGGAATTTTATGATTCTTAATAGTTTATTTACCATCGTCACCAACCTAAGGTTATTGCGTAAGGTTATACCAAGATAACACTTTAATCAAATTTTCAAAATAATTTTTATGTTCAAATTAAGATTACCATTTATATTCCTAAGAAGCTAACTCTTTTTTTTAGATATTTTCTTTTGGTAAAATGATAAGATATTATTAGTACATGATATAATAAAAAATACACTTTGCTACTGTTTTCACACAGCTACCTTGCTATTATCATGGACAAAAAAAGACATATCTAGTATACATATGATGAAACTTCCGAATGTGGGGTTTATGCTCCTAATCATGCGAGATATATTTAGAAGTATTCTATGGAAAGAGTTGACATAAGATGCGTTTTACAAAAATGATACCAAACATGTTTACACTTGGAAATTTATATTGCGGCTTTTTATCTATTGGTTTTGCAGCAAGTGGTCAGTTTAACAATGCTGCCATTTTAATTTTAATCGGGATGATGTTAGATAGTATGGATGGCAGGCTGGCTAGAATGTTAAATGCCGATACTGTTTTAGGGAAAGAGTTAGATTCATTAGCAGATGTAGTGACATTTGGGGTCGCTCCTTCATTTTTAATGTATTACACTTATTTCTTCCAATTTGAAATCCTTGGAATTGCTGTTGCCGGACTATTTCCTTTGTTCGGAGCCTATAGATTAGCGCGATTTAATATTAGTACAAACAAGTCGAATTCGAATTACTTTGTTGGTGTACCAATCACTGCAGCAGGTGGAATTATCGCTTTACTTACTTTGTTCGGAGAATATATCCCTAATATTGTAACCACTGTTATTTTTACGGCATTATGCTTTTTGATGGTAAGTAACATTAAACTTCCAAGCTTTAAAGAAATCCCGCTTCCGAAATACGGCACCATTATCACTGTTTTTCTCGGAAGTCTGTTATATTTGATCTACCGGGGTACTCATGAGCAATTTCCCTATCTTATTTATATCGCAACACCATTATATATTGCCTTTTTAGCTTATAGATTTGTAAAAGGAAAACATAATAAGAAACATATGGAATAAGATTTCATTTCCAATAAATATTTTTGTCATCGCACCTTAATTAAGAATACTCTTTCTGGAGTATAGGCTTGTATTTTCTATCAACAATGTAATTTATGAAACCCAGTTGTAGACTATACCAAAAATTAGAGGGAGCAATCCGCAAATGTTTAACAACATTGATTTAGGTACGACTTTGGTCATCCTTGTAGCCTTATACTTTGTCATTAAAATTGCAGTCAAGAATGGAATTAATCAATCGATGTTATTTTCAGATGAAGAAAAACGAAAAAAACTCAATCAAGACTTGAAAGAGACAGAAGAAAAAAAAAAAATTGAGAAAAAATAAAATAAAAGCCGCCAAAAGAACGGACCATCAGCCTAATTGATGGTCCGTTTTTTTGCCGAAATCATAAAGACGGCGCTTAAAATATGTCATATCTGTGAAACTTTCAAAAGAATGATTTCACCACCAGATAATCTACAATAAAAATCCAATCTATCACCAATAGGTTGGATTGACAAACCCTTAGCAAATGTTATATTGATATAGCGATAATCAAACTTTAATGCATGAAAGCATAGAAGCGGAGAAGTAGTGAAATGATTTTTGATAGAGGGGAACGGTAGTATGGAAACAACACATCAAGAATTACAAAAAGGCTTGTTGCCAAGACATGTCAAATTCATGGCATTAGCTGGGATGATTGGGACGGGAATTTTTAAAGGCAGTTCAGAGACCTTAAATATGGCTGGGCCAAGCGTAGTGGTTGCCTATTTATTGGGTGGTCTATTGCTGTTTATTGTTATGGCAGCTTTGGGTGAGATGGCTACGGTATATCCCAACTTAAACGTACAAAGCCTTGTTCATAAAGCCTTTGGCTACCGGACTTCTTTTATTGTGGGTTGGTTGTACTGGATCAATTGGATTTTAGTGACCATTGTTGAGCTTATTGCAGCTGCAAGCTTTTTACAATATTGGTTTCCTGCTGCCCCTTTATGGATCTTCAGTTTACTTTGTGGCGCTTTGATTGTCGGAATTAATTTATTTCAAGTGAAACACTACGGTGAAATGGAATTCTGGTTTGCCGGAATCAAAATTGTCGCTCTAACCATCTTCATCCTTTTGGGTACCTCCATCCTATTTGGAATTTTACCAGGTTTTATTGACAACCCAACCACAAACTATACGGCACATGGCGGCTTTTTCCCGAATGGAATGGGTGGAATCATGAGCGCCTTTTTGGTTGTCATATTTTCCTATGGCGGTGCAGAATTAATCGGAGTTGCTGTTTCTGAGACCAAGGATGCCAAGCGAGTATTACCGAAAGTCATTAAAGGAACTGTTTTTAGAGTAATTCTTTTCTATGTATTACCTATTCTAATTATTTGCGGAATCGTCCCTTGGAATCAAGTATCGACAGTGGCTAGTCCTTTCGTTCAGGTTTTCGATATGGCCGGACTACCAGGTGCAGCCGATGTGATGAATTTCGTGCTGATTACTGCGGTCCTTTCTGCAGCGAATTCCGGTATATATGCAACATCAAGGACATTGTATTCGATGGCACAAAATGGTGAAGCACCTAAGGCATTCAAAAAAATTACTAAATCCGGTATTCCGTTAAATGGAATATTGATTACATCCATTGCCATTTTAATCGGCGTATTTTTAGCCTATATGACTCCTGGACAAATAATTGGATATCTGATGTCCATTCCTGGTTTTACGATCATTTTGATATGGTCTTGCATTTGTGCGGCACAATTGAAGCTACGTCCTAATTACCAGGAGCTACCTCAATTCCGGGTGAAATGGCATCCTTATACAACGGTTTTCGCGCTGATCAGTTTAACTTTGATCTTTATTGCCTTTTTGTTTAATGCCAACAATATTATCGGAACTATAGTATGTCTCGGAACATTAACATTCATCACGGTCCTATCATTTATCTTCCAAGGCAAAGGCAAATCCAACGACACAGCAATTTTTAATCAAAAGAAAAAAGTATCCTAATTTCGCGAGTCGCGAGCTGCATTTTCAAATAATAAGCGGCGGGGCAATTATATGCCTCCGCCGCTTTTTTATTTTTCGATTAATTTCCCGGACAATAACTGATAAATTATTTTTTCATCGCTAAGTTCCGAAGCTCCAGATAATTTCGCTTGGTCCCTAGCCTCGGCGATGGTTCCGGCAAATTCTAGGACTCCGTGATTTAGAACAGTAATTCTCGTACATAAATAAAGAATCTCATTCAAATCATGAGTGGCATAGACAATTGTTTTTCCTTGCCCCGCTAACTCTTTAATAAACTGATTAATTTCAAATTTTGATTGAAGGTCAATTCCTACGGTTGGCTCATCCATCAGGAGTATTTCCGGGTCAGAAATAAGTGCGACAGCAATATTAAGCTTCCGCTTCATTCCACCAGAAAGCGTTGCTACCTTTTCGTTCCACTGGGCCTGCAGTTGAACCTTTTCACAAAGCTCCATTAACTGCTCCGTTGAAACCTTTCTACTTGCTAATCCACTCCAAAAGGCCATATTCTCTTTTACCGTTAAGTGCTCCCACAAGGCCACATCCTGCGGGACATAACCGATCAATTCTCGCACCTGCTTTTTGTGTTTTGGAAGCTCGTAACCATTGATACTAATTTTCCCAGACTTCGGACTTGAGAGGGTTGCCAACAGCGCTAAAAGCGTCGACTTCCCAGCTCCATTTGGCCCAATCAGCCCCATGATTTCGCCCTTATTAATCGTAAGGCAAACATTGTGTAGCGATCTTTTTTTACCATAAAATTTAGTCACTTTGTCAATGACAATCATTTTTCCTATTAAACCTCCAAAGCGAAGACATCCATAATATCATTGCCAGTAGAATGCCCACACTTACTTGTAGTTGTGCTTGAAAACCGGTTAAATCAGTTAACAGCAAACCTTGTGGGAGAAAAACAGAAATCTCGGTTAGCCCCCTAGAAAGTTCCGCTACTGGAAAGAAACTCCCTCCAACTAGACCCATTACCAGCACAATGAAAACACTCAATAAATAATAACTATTTCGATTGCCAAAAAAACTTGCTAGCCAAACACTAAAAGCCATATTTACAAATATAAACAAACTCATTAATCCTAGCGTCTGCAAATCAAATTTGCTAATATTTATTTTTTCAAAAATCGCCAAGGTAATCATCGCTTGGAAAATATGGAATAACCCATATGAGGCTATTGAATGCAGCAAATAGCCCGAAATCCCCCTTGCTGTTGTCTGAATCCTTGGAAACAGGAGCCTCCGTTCCCGAACAATCCAACTAGAACTAACAAAAAGACTTAGCATCGTAAAAAATGTCCAAAACCCAAAATAGCGAGTTGCAGCGCTCGTGGTCGGACTCACTTCTTTTCCAGCACTACTAATATTTCCTCCATTAAACTGTTCAATTTTCACAGTCATTAGCGGTTCCGGTTCCCATTGATGATCGGTAAAAGCATATGCCTCATCCCAAATATCCTCTTGCTCAACTGCAATATCCTTTTCCTGATAAAGATCCCTGACTCGGTCAGCAGCCTTAATATTGCTTGTTAATCTGATAACCTCACTGGCAATCAACTCTCTGACAATCCCCGTTGCCATAGAAGATGGGGCAACCCAAGCCTCAATGACTCCCTCTCTTTTTTGCTGCAAAAGTCTGTCCTGAAACCCCATCTTAACAACAAAAACACTGTCTACTTCACTTTTAAGTAGCAGTTTCTCCGCTTCTTTGAACGGAACAATGATTAATTTTATATGGGCATGCTCGGCGATTCTTACCTGGACTAACCTAGAAAAATCACTATCATCTTCATCAACAAAAGCGATTGGAATAGCTAATTTTTCATTATTTTTTTCAAAAAAATAGCCAAATAGCGTGGTAGCTCCTATCGGAATAATAAATAGCAGGATGACTGAAATTGGGTTCCTCAGTATCTCCAAACATTTTCTAAAAAAGATAATATGTTTCACGTCCTCCACCAACCTCGAGAAGCACTTTTTAATAAAAAAGTTACTAGTAAAAAAATGGTTGCAGAAGAGATTAAATAAGCTAAATAGGTCCAATATGCTGATGATGCCAGTTGTTGTTCGTAAATAGACAAGAGCAATTTCAAAGCCCAACCATTGTTAGTAAACTTGCCTGCCGTAGCTAACCAATCTGGTAGATAGATGGTTGGAATGAAATGGCCCCCAGCAATCGCCGCAAAAATAATCAACACCAATCCAGCAATCTGGTAAAGTTGTTGATTCCGAAAAAGTGAATCCAGCATAATGAACAGTGCACTAAATGACAATATCACGCTTGGAATACCGAGCAAAACTGATATACTCACTGGGTTCAATCCTAACCACAAGAACAAAGGTATCCCAATGATAAATGCCAATGTTGTCACCATGATAAAATTAGCCAATAAATCACTTATTGAAATTTGAAAGGGTGTAATTCCTCTAGATAATAGCCTAATACGGAGTGATTTATTGAGATTGCCTTTTACTAAAAAGACTCCACTAAAGCACCAAATGAAAAGAAGCAGGAGATAAATTGAAAGGGCATAATACTGGATAATATCGTATTGAAACAGTGAGTTTAGCTGATGCTTCGCAAAGATTTCTCCTCTACCCAGGATGTGGAGAGAGAAGGAAAATACGCTCTTTTTAAATTCACTAAGGATTTCATATCCAGTGAAATACTCGTTATCCATGAATTCATAGATTGTATTTACACCACTTTGGGCAGCAGAAGTGTAATCTGCTGCACTTTCAATTAAGTAATTTACTAATTGAGATTGTAAAGGTCGTTGGGGATTCCCAACAACCTTTACTGGTGTATTTTTTCCATTTTTTAAATCTTGACTAAAACCTTTTGGAATTACTAGCATGGCTGCAATTTTATTACGACTTAGAAGCTCGGTTGCTTCCATCTCTTCTGTTTGAATCATTTTTGTTAATTTGGCAATCTGGTCATTTTGCCTGAGTTGTTTTATGACCAGTTTGGTCTCAAAGGTGTCGTCATGATCGACGATAGCCATTTGAAATTTTTGGATACTTTCCTCAGGTTGAAGCATTTCACTTACGACAATTCCAATACCACCTAATAAAAGCAGCGGCATCACTAAAATGAACAGAGTCATTTTCCATGATGTAAGGATTGTTTTAATTTGAAATACACCAAATCGGAAAATTTGTTTCATGAGAGATCACCGTCTAATAATAGCCCATTCCCATGTCTTCAAATAGGCTAAAAATACTATTTTGTAATTCCATCATAATTTCCATCATATCTTCATCAGTTAAATCCAAAATGTTTTGGCTGTTAGATTTAGATAATTTTGGAAGAGAAACTTTATCTACCAATTTCGTTTTAGAATCTAGCATTAAGCTAACTGTTGCACCAAATTGTTCGTCTTTAATGTTTACATCCACATCATACTTTTGATTCCATTTTTTATCATTTACGCTTATATCGTTCATTTGCTTGATTTTACCACTCAAAATTGGTGTGCTGCCGTAGAATGAGTCTCCATCTAATTTAAGCTTAAAGTCATAAACGATATCTTGTTTACCTGGTTTTTCTCCTTTGGTAACGGTTTTCATTGTGAAATCGTAATCTGCTACGACTGTTTCATATTCTTCAAATATGATGTTTGCTTTGAAGTTATCTGTTTGTTTAGTTTTTTCTTGAGTCAGCTTATTTGAAAGTGTAAGAGCAAGTTTTCCTTCCGCTTCATCTTCAGGTGTTACTTCAGCTTTCAATTCGCGGTAGCTATTTTCTTTGTCTAATGGCACATTTTTCGTAGCAATATTAAAGTTAAAATCCTCATTACCTGCATTCACAGCAAATTTCATATTACGATCAATGATTCTTTCATCACCATCGATTAATAAAACTGATTTAAATCCTGCTGGGTAGCTAGCGTCCTTTAATTCAGCTTTGATATCTTTCAATGCAGTTTTTATTTCTTTTTCCACATAAGCTTTGTCAGTAAATTTGGCATTCTCTTGGAATGCGGATACTTCATTAACTTCTACAACTCGTTTTGCCAAGATACTGTGTAATTTTTTATCAGCGATTAATTTATCGATAAATCCATTTATAAAAGCTTCTGTTTGTTTTTCTGACATTTTTAAAGTTATTTGACGAAGTTTTAATTTTTCCCCATCATGTTTATATTCTACATTTTTCTTTAATGTGAAATATTCTTCTTTTAATGCTTCATCTAGGTAACCTTTATAGCTTTCTTCGATTTGCTCAATCTCTTTTTCAGTTAGTGAAAGTCCATTTAGATCTTTACCTCTAACTTGAACTTCCTCAGGCCCATCATAGCTTGGATCGATCATTCTCATAAACTCACCATATTGCTTAAGGTTTAAGTAATAATAATCGTCACTTAGGAAAGGCAATTTTAAAGCCACTTGCTTGGAAGATTGATATAAGTCCAGGTCAATAGCCGATTCTCCGTCCATTTTTAAGGCAAGCGAAGCAGTGTTAGCTTCTTTCTTAGGGTCGCTCTTGGTATTAATAGTAATAACAGCTTGATCTAAAATCTCTTGAAACATTTCAAATTCGCCAAAGTCGTTTTTAACATCAAAGTTTCCACTAATCTTTGTCGTATTTGTAGATGGCGTCTCAGATAACTTGCTATTAAACTCAATTTCTTCAGCAAATTTACTAGTAAACTCTGCCATAACACTTTCAGCAGCTTTATATTCTGCTAATAAGTACATGTTTTTCGGATTATTCATGAAGAACATGCTGTAGGTTACCGCACTACCGATTAACACAACGGCTAATAAGGCAGCGGCAATAATCATTTTTAGCTTGTTATTCGTTTTTCCAGGAACAACCACCTCAACGGATGCTGCACTTTGTTCTTGTGATTCAGGTGAACCTTGTGGTACTGATGGATCGATTGGTGCTGATGGTTCTTGTGGTGCTAATGGTTCTTGTGGTGCTGATTCCTCTTGTGGTGCTGATGGTTCTTGTGGTGCTAATGGTTCTTGTGGTGCTAATGGTTCTTGGTTTGTTGGTTTTGTTACTTTAGGTTTTGGTGCAGGTGTACCGCAGTTTGGACAGAATTTTGCTTCTGCTGTCAATTCGGTACTACACTTTGGACATGTCACGGATAATTCCTCCTCAAAGATTCCCTTTTTCAAAAAATTACAATAATACTAATAATAGTGTAACACTTGTCGAATTTCCATACTATTACAAAATATTACTATTTTCGCAATTTGCAATATATTTAATAAAGATTCGGTAACTTCTTGTCGGTGGACATGACCGTTACTTGAATTTTTTCAATGCGGCGTTCGCTCATTTCTTCGACTTTGAAGATTAGGTTATTAAATTGAACGGTGGGATTTTCCTCTAGGTTGGGGAAATATCGTAATTGTCCCAGAACAAATCCACTCAATGTTTCATAGTCATCAATCGGCAAATCTGCTTTCAGAAGTTTCTCGACATCATCAAGATTCGTGGTCCCTTCAATTAAATAATTGTTAGTGTTCAGCATTTTAATTTGCCTGATTTCGGCATCAGCTTCATCATATTCATCAAAGATATTTCCGACAATCTCCTCGACTAAATCTTCCATTGTGACAATCCCCGCTGTTCCCCCATATTCATCGATGGCAATAGCCATTTGGATTTTATTTTTCTGCATATCTTTAAATAATTGGTCGGTTTTAATAGTTTCTGGTACGAAATAAGCTTCACGAATCAGCTCTGTCAATGAGAAATTTTTCTCAGCACCCTTACTGTCGCCTGTTCCGGCAAAATGCAGTAGGTCTTTTGCATGAAGAATTCCGACAATCCGATCAATATTATCTTCATACACTGGGTATCTGGTATATTTTTCTTTGTTTGCAACTTCTATCGTTTCGGATAAATTGGCATCAATCGGAATAGCGACGATATCAATCCGATGCGTAATAATATCTGAGACACTCTTATTATCGAATTCAAAAATATTTTGAATCATCTCTTTTTCAATTTCCTGGATTGCCCCTTTTTCTTTCCCAACATCAATCATCATCCGAATTTCTTCTTCGGTCACATTCTCCTCTTCAGCTCCTGGCTTAACTCCAAAAATTCGAACAATTAAGTTTGTGGAGCCTGTCAGAAGTTTTACAAATGGATAAGAAGTTTTCGATAAGATTATTAATGGTGCTACAGCAATCCTAGCAATTCTTTCGGACATATTGAGGGCCAGCCGTTTTGGAACAAGTTCACCCAAAACCAAAGTAAAATAGGCTAGCAACAAGGTAATTGCCATGACAGAAATCGTTTCGAGTAGCTCTTCAGTTAACGGAACCCCATAGGAAAGCAGATAATTCGCCAATTTTCCAGCAAAATTCTCAGCGGCAAAAGCACTTGCCATAAATCCAGCTAAGGTAATTCCAATCTGAATGGTTGCCAAAAAACGGCTTGGTTCAGCCAAAAGTTTTTGGAGCATTTTCGCTTTTTTATCTCCGCGTTCGGCCATCATTTTAATTTTATTGTCATTTAGGGAAATCAAGGCAATTTCTGAGGCTGCAAAGAACGCATTAACCAAAATCAACATGAAAAGCACTACAATTTCAGTGGTCAACAAAATAACCTCCAGATCATTTTTTAGCAGGTTTATCTTTTGTATTGACGTAATACTTGTCCGATTAAAAGGCCCGAGGACTAGTTGTGGTTTAGGCTTACTATTTCTATTTTACCAACTAAATATAAAGAACAGTTGTATTTTTCGGCAAATTCCCAAAACATTCATAGACTTTAGGAATTCCTACTATGCCTTTTTCGCCACTTTTCCGCCATATTTGTTCCCAATTTATGGCTCTTTCGAGGGATATCAAAACGTTATTAATATATCTAAAATAAAATAGGTTCTTACAATTACTAACGATGAGGTAGAGGAGAGAAATAATGAGTACCAACCAAATATCACGCCGTGATTTTCTCAAAAGATCTGGTGGTGCGGTCGCAATTGGAACTATCACTTTAACCGGTACCAACAAAGCTTTTGCGAAAGATAGTCATAGTTCAGAAAAAGGAACGGTCATTGATCTTACAAAATGTAATGGCTGTACCGCAAAGGATACTCCAGATTGTGTTATTGCTTGTAGAAGTCATAACCAGAAAAAGTTCCCGATTGTGGATGAAAGCGGTCTTAAACCCTATTGGCCACAAAAACAATATGAGGATTGGTCCGATAAACAGGAGCTAACCAATCGTTTAACACCTTATAATTGGACATTTGTTGATTCAGTTCAAGTTGAACATAACGGAGACATGGTTGATGTCCATGTTCCGAGAAGATGCATGCATTGTGACAATCCAACCTGTCGCGATCTCTGTCCCTTCAGTGCTATTCAAAAAGACGAAAATGGAGCCGTCGTTACCAATGACCAGTTGTGTATGGGTGGTGCCAAGTGCCGTGATGTCTGTCCTTGGGGCATCCCGCAGCGCCAAGCTGGTGTAGGACCTTATATGAAGATTGCTCCAGAATATCTTGGTGGCGGAGTCATGTATAAATGTGATTTTTGTGCTGACCTCCTCGGAAAAGGGGAAGCACCAGCCTGTGTTACTGCATGTCCGAAAGATGCTATTAGCTTTGGAACAAAACAAGATATGCGGGATTATGCATATAACCGAGCCAAAGACGTCGCTGGTTTTGTTTATGGCGATAAAGAAAATGGCGGAACGGCAACCTTTTATGTCTCAAAAGTCCCATTTGAGAAAATCGATTCGGCGATTGAAAAAACGAAGCTTGAAATGAACGACCTTAAGCCTGGTCGGCCAGGGATGGGAGTTAACATGGAGAACAAGCTTGATACGCTTAGTGGAATGGCTTTAAGCGCTGCAATAGCGCCAGTTGCTGGAATAGCCGCTGCCGGATTTGCAGCATATAAAAAACTGAAAGGAAAAAAACAAGATGAAGCATAAACAGGGGAAAGTTTTCCGGCAATCAATTTCAAATCGTCTTGTTCACTGGCTGACGGCAATTTCAATTTTTTCGCTTATTATCAGTGGTTTCGGTCAAATGCCAATGTATAAACGATATAATATCGTTAAACTACCAAATGCTGAATGGCTTGGTGATTATTCTATTACTTTGGTTATGCATTATCTAGGTTCAATTGCTCTAATTTTTATCATTTTTTATCATATGTTTGTCCATTTATTTATGAAGGAATTTGACATCATTCCTAAACGTGGTGATATAAAGGATTCTTTGAAAAATTTGAAGGCTGCTTTGTCAAAGGGCGAAGCTCAACCTAGTGGAAAGTATCATACTAAACAAAGACTGGCATACGCTGCCTTTGGAGTAGCGATTTTAGCCCTAATTATTTCCGGTTTAGTGAAGATTGCCAAAAATATTTCACTCATTGCCCTATCAAAACCAATCATATTTTGGGCAACCTGGATTCATAATATTGCTACTATGGCACTCATTCTTCTAATTATTGCCCACTTATCAGCATTTATGATAAAAGCCAACCGGAAGCTGATACCAGGAATGCTAACCGGCTATGTTGACGAAAAATATGCCAAACACAAACACACACTATGGTACCAAAAAATTACCCACCCAAAAACACCACACCACGTTAAAGCACCGGGGGACAGTCCCCCGGCGCGGTAATTGGTTAAAGCAAAAGCGACTCGTCCTTAGGGGCGAGTCGCTTTTGGGCTTTAGTTTAAGGCTCTTTTCTCAAACATTGTTGCTTTTTAAGATGAGAATGAAGAGATTTGAC
>CALCRD010000173.1 GCA_937894355.1 uncultured Bacillus sp. | reverse complement strand
GATAATAGTATTAAGGAAATCGCAAGGGAATTTTGTGAAAGTAAAAATATTGATTCTATATAGTATAGTTAAAATCCGTTTGAGGTTTCATCGAGTTTTTTGATGGTGCCTAGTAACCTTTTTTCGTTTGGTGCCTTGCGCTGTTTCTCCAAATAAGGCACCATAGTATCTATATCGATTACGGAATCCCTCCAGAGCCGGTGATCAGGGTGCGAACAGCATACTTACGAATCAAATATAACTGGTGAAACCTACTATCTTGAAACGAAAATTAATCCTCACAGCGCAATGAAAACTTTTGCAAAACTATTAAAAAATCTAGGTGTTGCGGTAGAAACGCCTCTACTCGAAAACTGAGAGGATAGTTCTTCAGTAGAATGATTGTTTAATAATTTGTGGAAATTTAATGCGTATCAAAAGGCTTATTGATAAATATTGCAGAGTATATAAATAGACTAGAAGGAACTCTGAACATGTTGAATGAGGTTCGGGTTGTGAAACTAAAAAAGGTGCCAGCACTATCCGGAAAATTGGATAGTGCTCGGCACCTTTTTTCGGAGGGGGCTAGGAACATAATTTACCATAAGGTAGAAAGGTTCCCGCCTACTGTAGCTTTGAAAAAAAGATTAATCAAAAAGTAACCGGCAGAAGTAAAATAAACGGAGATTTTCCGGTTATTTGCAGAATTGAGCTGGTTTTAGGGGAAATAAGCGGAGATTTTTCGGTTATCCAATGCAAAATCCTCCATTTTCCCGTTTTTCGAGTCAATAAGCAGAATTTCTCCGTCTATTGAAGCTGTTTTTTATGAAAATCACAAATTAAGTGGAATTTTTCCGTCTCTGTTTTTTCAGATTTGGCGCCTAGCTTGATCCCACGCACCGAAGAACGAATCCTCATAATCCCCTGATAGCACACAGCACCAACTCTGAACCAAAAGAACTGCTATATCCAACAAAAACTAAAACACCTTCCAATTAAATAGAAATCATGATAAAAAGAGAATAGAAAAAGTTTTCCGAAATATAAAATTTATTTGAATATTAGAAAATATATATTATTCTAGGAGTGATTTTTTTGGGAAAAAGAGCCCTGCTTTTTTTATTAGTTTTAACATTTATTACCGTAGTAGCAGTGACTGGTTGTATGGATGAAAAGAGGAAAAACACCTCTGAAGATAATGTGAAAGCGGACATTATCGATGATTTGCAATTACAATACGGGAAAAAATTTAAAATCATAGAAACAAAAGAGGGCGGAGTGACCATTGGTGGCAAAATAGTGCCAGATGGTAATCTCATCGAATGCCTTGATGATGGGACCAAGTTTAAGTACGTTCTCCATGATGACGGGGAAGTAGATAACTATTATGTCCCAATGAGGTTGGGAAATGATTATTATAAAAATTTTTTAAAAAAGAAACTGGATGAACTTTATGGAAAAGGTAACTATGTTTGTCAGGTTACGTTGTATCCTGAAAATGAGCCATTTACTGGAGAAGAGCTTGAAAAATACAAATACCAAAATGATGAAAACAAACAAGTAATGGTTTATATAGGTTTAAAGACTGAAGATTTTATTCTAGAAACTGAGTCGTTTAAGGCTGCAGAAGTTTACAACGATATTAGCAAGATTGATTCAAAAAGATTGCAAATTGGTTATTTTACAGAGATACCAGCAGATATTAAAAACTTTTTTGCTTATGAGATAAATGGGGTTAAAAATACTTTTGACTCATTTTATCTGGACTCGCTTACAGGTGAAACACTAATTTCAAGCAACTTTGATGGATTTAACCTATCACCAAGAGAAATTGAAAAGCTTTTTTTATCCAAAGAAAAGCTAAATGAAGAGTAAGATATTAAATATAAATAAAGAGGAATATGCAACTATTCTAGGAGTGATCTTTTTGAAAAAAAGAGCCCTGCTTTTCTTATTAGTTTTAACATTAATTACCGTAGGAGTGACTGGTTGTATGGATGAAAAGAATAATACCTCTGACGATAATGTAAAAGCGGACATTATCGATGCTTTGCAATTACAATATGGGAAAAAATTCAAAATCATAGAAACAAAAGAGGGCGGAGTGACCATTGGCGGAAAAATAGTGCCAGAGGGGAATCTCATCGAATGCCTTGATGATGGGACCAAATTTAAGTACGTTCTCCATGATGACGGGGAAGTAGATAATTATTATGTAAATATGAAACTAGGAAATGATTATTACAACGATTTTTTGAAAAAGCAATTGGATGAGGTCTATGGTGCAGGGAATTATGTGTGCCAAGTGTTATTGTTCCCTGATTATGAACCGTATTCAGGAGAAGAACTAGAAAAATATCGCTATGAAAAAGATTCCACCAAACAAGTTGGTGTCTTTCTTGGGGTAAATATAACGGATTTTGATTTAGAGAAAGAGTCTAAAAAGGTTGCTAATATATATAATAGTATAGAAAATTTTGATATGAAGGATATGCAGATAGGCTTCTTCACTAAAATACCTAGTGATGTAGAGAACTTTTTAGTTTATGAAACAACAGGTGCAAATAATACCTTTGACATATTTTACCTAGATTATTTAGAGGGATTAACTATTATTTCAAGTAGTATCGATGGTAAGGTATTGTCGGCACAGCAAATTGAAGAAATGCATTTATCAAAAGCAAAATTAGAGGAAGAGTAATATGTCAAATTTAAACAAGGAAGAATATGCACTGTTAAGTCAATTTTCATATATTGATTTACCTAGTAACATGGTTAAAAAATACTTTTCCAATTCAAAGGCTAGTATGAGTTTTAGTGAAGTACTTAATAATTTAAGCGAAAAAAATGCTTACAAAAAATACCTCACCAACGACCAAATCACCCTAGTCCATAAAATGCTCAACTCGCCTGAAATTTGCAAACTGAACTTTGTCCAATACGAAAATAAAGATGTCCTAATCGGGAACAAGGAAGAATATACGCACGAGCAAAAAGGCAAAGGTATTACTGGGTTTGCTGCAATGGGATTTGTTACACCAGAGGGTAATCCGCTTGCCATTTTCGAGGTAGCGAAGCGTTAGCAATCGGAAATAAAGACTCAAATGACGATTGGTCCGACAATTTGATCAATATGATACTCGGAAACAAATCAACCCAATACGATCAGGCAGAGGCTTTTTACGAAAGAATGAAACTAAAAGGTCAGAACGGTAAAATGCCAATCGTAGTTGGCCATTCAAAGGGCGGAAACCTAGCTGCCTATATTGCGTCAATTTCTGGCTATTGTAGCGCATACCTGTTTAATCCGATGCCGCTCCATGCCAATTATGTCAACCAAGAAAACTTAGCGACCTGCAATATCCAAACATATGTAGCTGAAAATGATTTTATTGCAACACTTTTGTCTTTATTCACTCCTGAAGAAATCACTATCCTACTTCAAGAATTATCCATCCATGATCTCAAAAGAATGTTAAACGGCGATACTGATAACCTTGACAAATTATTGCTATCAAAGAAATTTGAGTTAATAGATCTTGGCCTTCGCCTTAGGTTTTATATAAAAACTGGTAAAATCCTCATGTTTAACGGGAACTTTCAGTATTTTTTGAAAAATAACACTGCCTATCTTTACTCAGGAAATGTGCATTTAGAGAAAAACAATTCATTTTTTTGGAATATGGTAAGTTCTATTCGAAAACCCCAATGTCATTGATATAAACATTATACCAACAAATACCAAATTTAGTGAGGGGTTGGTTGGTATTTTTTTCTATATTCATAAATTAAAAGATGACGATTATTTAGAGAGTGTAATATCTATAGAAAATAGCCTAGTCCCATGCACGTGGTAAGCGATGTTGTTATATTGATTAAATGGAACTCTGGGCAGGTTGACGAGGTTCGGGTTGTGAAAAATAAAATAGGGTGCCAGCACCATCCAGACAATTGGATAGTACTGGCACCTTTTTTGCGTTTTTTTCTTCACAAAAGAAGCGGGAGAAGCGTCCCTGTGAACTTAGGTGAACTATCACTGTGAACTTCTGTTATAATACAGAATGGGACGGGAGAACCGGTCCTATGTTTGCCCATGTTTGTAATCAGAAAGTTGTGATAATATAATAAATAAATGATGAATATTATGTTTAACACTATGAATATAGGAGGTTGGATTTGTTTGTCGCCTGATAAAGAGTTTTTTCAGGATGTACTAAATATTTATGATCAATTAACGAAACTTCACTTTGTTCTTTGTAGTAAAGACGGTTCAATAATCGTTCATTCTATAAATAATCGCGAGTCATATTTATTCGAATTGTTGCAGTATGAGCATAAAACTTGGGAGCAATTATTGAAACAATGGACACATGATTTTTCAATTATTAGAAGGCCAATGTTATTTGATTCGTTTCCCGGAATTAAATGTATTGTTTCTCCAATCTTTTTGGATAATGGTCCAGAGTATTTTATTTTTGCGGGGTCCTTAATTGAATACTCATCAAGGAAATTAATTCAAACCTTTTTAGAAAAAATAATGAGCCCTGAAAAGGTAATTTCCTCCCTAGCAATGATTAATGAAGTTTCTCTCAATCAAATTGAAGAACACTTGAAAAAGGTGGAAAAATTAACTAGCCTTTTAAAGGTATGGTTATTGACACAGAAGGAAAAAAGTAAAATTGATAGTGAGAAAAAACGAATAAACAAAATTCTACAACTAGCAGCAGCTGAAAATGTCACTGTGACTGATATGTTGGAGTATCTTTATCAAAGTAGCAGAACGATTGATTTTGTTGGTTACGCAAAAAAGAAAAATCTAGATCAGTATGTTATAAAAGAATGCGTCACTTCAGTTGATTGCAGTCTTAATGGAACGGAATTCTCGACCGGAGAAGGAGTTTTAGGACAAGTAGTAGCCTTACAAACGGCGCAAATTCGTGATAATTTTGATTATGATTCTCGCAAACTTTTCTTTCAGGAGCGAGGGATTCTTCCAAAATCTATCTTTATTTTTCCCCTTATCTCTGAACAAGATGTCACTGGGCTTATTTTTGGTGGAAGTTGCAGTGAGCGGCATTTAGGAAAACAAGTTCTGTTTGAAGGGAAGTTAATTGCATCCTATATTAAGAAAATTGAATATAGAAATACTTGGAAAAACCAGGTAATTAATCTTTCTATTAAAAATACTGCGATAAATCAATTATTACAAAGTTTAATGTTGGCAACTGATCGAAAAACGATTCAACATTTGTTACTCGATTCAATACTAAATATAGTCCATGGGCCTTTTGCCTCAGTGATATTAATGCGAGATTCTGGTGAATCTTTTGACATTGTGTCCAGGGGGTTAACAGTAGAACAACTTGATGATTACATTAATGATGCCACTAGAGACTTCCATAATAATTGCCAAACATTTCAAAAACGTAATTACCAACACGCTGGATGTTGTAGAGATATCAATAGTAGGGTATTGGAGCTTCCTATTGTATACCAGGATACTTGTTTTGGAATACTCAGTGTTGGTTATAATGACAAGTCTTTTAACGAAGAGGATGTTTCATTTTTTAAGAGTATTACGAATGCTGGTGGTTTAGCATTGAGTTTATTAGATCCCTCAAAAATGCTGAAAGATGATAAAATGCATACAGAAGTGCCTGATGGAGGCGCTGATCTTAAAATAGGGAAACATTTAAACCTTTCAAAGCGGGAGATTGATGTGGTAAAACTTGTGTTAAAAGGTTGTAATAATCGGGAAATATCAGAAAGTTTGTTTATAAGTGAACATACAGTTAAAAACCACATAACAAAAATTTTTCAAAAAATAGATGTAACAGACCGGTCGCAATTAATGGCAAAAATCTATCAAGAAGGATTCCAATCCGAGGACACTTTTTAAAGTTTTTTTGGTTTTTTTTTTTTTTTTTGCATCAAACGAGCAGTTTTTACAAATAGGAACAAAATCCTAGTATTTTCCCTAGGAAAATAGGACTGATAGGGGATATATAAAACTTATAAATTTATCTATAATTACTTCAATACATCAATGGAATATTAATTAGGATGCTAATTAAGAATTGGAGGTGAAATAAATTAGCGATAGTAGCTCTGAAAAAATACTTAAATCCTTTAAAAGAATGGTGAACCAACGGATTCCACATCGAGAATTGAAAGAATCAATATTGAATTTTATCGATTATCAGTTTAAGAAGGGATTTCCATTTGGTGAACTTTCATTCATTCATTACAGGATGCTTAATGGACCAGATTCCGAAGAAATCTTTGATGTTTGTGCTGCAATAGAGATGCTCATCCTCTGTTTTGATATCCTAGATGATTTGGAGGATAATGATTCTATTGATAGTGATAAGCCGTGGTTAGATCGACCAGATTTGGCGCTTAACAGTACAACAACATTATTGTTTTTAAGTAAAATGGTTTTAGAAAATACAAGTTTTCAAAATAAGGAAAAAGCGATATCAATGTTTTTAGAATACAGTTTTAACTCAATTATAGGTCAGCATACCGATTTATTAAATACTGCTAAAACAGAGACTGAGTACTTAGAAATGACTGAAAAAAGATCGGGATCATTGGTATCCTTAGCATGCTCTATAGGTTCAGTATTAGCAATAGAGGATTACCCTCCGGAAATTGAAATCTATTCCAACTATATCGGGATTATAGCACAGATAACGAATGATCTCGAAGATGTGCGGTCCTGGGATCGAAAAAACGATTTATTAAATAGGAAGTTTACACTTCCAACCATCTATTTGCTAAATCTTGAAGATGAAGAAGCCAATGCAATAAGGAATTACTATAATAACCAATTGAAGGTAGAATGGGTATTAAATAATAAAGAAATGATTGGTCGCAAATTAGTCGAGTCTGGGGCTATCATTTATGCTGAAGTAATCAAAAAAAACTATCAAAAAAAGGCAATCGCTGAAATACAAAAGTTAAACATTAATCAAAAATATTTTGAACGACTATTAAAATACATAATTTAAGAAGGAGTGAAAGATACATGCAGGAAATTATCCGGTATTTGATGAACAATAAGGAAGTATTAAATATGGTCAATGCAGGTGGAGCAAGCTTAGTTGGTATAAGTAGAGAGGAACAAAATTCGATATTAGAAGTATTCTTCGAGAATAAAACAGCTAAACCATCCTATTTTTGGTTTTAAGACGTGAAGTGAGGACTTACATATAAGGTGATAAAATGAAGAAAAGTTTAAGAAAAATAGTAGTTGATTCGATTCCAATTGTATCAATTGGAATCGTTATGCTTTTGTCAATTTATTTTTGTAAAATTATCTGGGAATACCCATTAGTTGGGATTGAGGTAAAGGAATCTTCAGGCCAGTACACGATTTCATCTATATATCCAAGAGGATGGGCTGATGGGAAGGTAATAGAAAAAGGTGACATAGTAGAATATATTAATGGAAAAGATCCGAAGTTACATGGAACAGTTGCTCATTTTAGTAGAATTGAAATGGCAGAATCAGTTACGATCAAAAAAGATCATGCTGCCTCAAAAACATTTTCAATTTCCTACGATGATTTACATTACCAGTATGGATTTTTTTTGTTGAGTCCATCTATTTTCATTATCTTTGCAATTTCGCTTAGCGTTTATCTTTATCGAAAAAAGAAGGAAGACAATGCTGCACCCATTTTAGTTTATTTTTTATTATCATTAGGAATTTGTTACTTAAGTGCATTTTGCTCAGCTAGAGGAAATATTCTCGGTTGGATTATAACTCATATTACCCTTTCAGGCTCCATGATTCTTTTTGTGCATTTTTTAACAAATTATTTTTTGAAATTAGGACTTACATTCATAAAGAAAAATACATTGAAAATCCTGTATATTATTTTTTCCATTACTGTCATTCTGTTCTGCGTCCTTTTGTTTCTATGGGATACATCAATTGTGAGTATAGTTGAATTAGCGTTATTTGTAGTGATTCTTTGTTTTACGCTCTTTACCTTTACTCGATTTTATTTTAAAAATAAACATACAGAGGAAAAAAATAGTTTAAAGATCCTCTTTTTTACTTTAGTCATTGCTTTTACTCCGTTTGTTTGTTTTTATGCAATTCCACACATTTTTTTAAAGAACGAGTGGATGTCAGGAGAGGGCTCGGCGACATTTTTAATTGTTATTCCGATAGCATTTGTATACTTACAACTGGCCGAAAGATTATTTGATATCCATTTTTTAATTAGTAGATTTCGGTATTATTTCTTGCTAGCACTACCGTTTGCAATTTTCATAACTATTATTTTAGCTGTCAATAATGATATTCATATACAACCTAGTTATAATATAACTACGTTTTTGTTAATCTTTATTAGTACAATGTTATTTCTATACGCAAAGGAATTTATTGATTATAAAAATCGAAGTCATTTATTTAGTCAAAAGAATAATTATGCAACTAGCTTATATCTATTTTTTCAAAAAAACAAAAATAAAACGAATGTTAATAGTTTAATACTTCAATTAATGAACGAGATTAAAGGAGTTTTAATAGTAAACGAGGTCTATTCTATTGAAATTCAAAAGGAAGAGAATGATAAGATATGGACTTTAAAAAATAAAAATCAATATTCTATTAACAATATAAAAGTTTTGGAGAAAATAAATTGGGAGAATGTCCACTTAGGATCGCTAGTTGAACTAAAGAACGGATTTTGTATCGTTATTAGTGAAGAGATAAATACCAAAGGCATTATTTTTTGTGGATTAAAAAAATCTAAGATAAATCTTAATTTACATGAGAAAATCTGGCTCGAATCAATGGCCTATTTTTCCGGTATCATGCTTGAAAATGTTAAACAAATCGAAGCACTATTTAGGAAAATCGAGGATTATAAAGAAAAAAATAAATCGGCGCACCTTGGTTATCCTCATTGGCTTTCAAGGCTCCTTTTTTCCTTGTCAGAAAAGGAAAGGACTAACCTGTCAAATGATTTACATGACTCAGTCCTTCAAGATCAATTACAGTTATTAAGAGAGGTAGACCGCATTAAAGGAAAGATTGATGATCGAGTAATTATCAGTGATTTAATCAACCTGAAAGAGAGAATTCTCGATAATATCCATTTAATTAGAGAGACTTGTAATGAATTACGTCCACCTTTTCTTGGTGAATTAGGAATTATTCAATCTATTTTAAATTTAATTGAACAAACTAAATTGCGCTCAGATTTTATTTTGCATAGTGAATTGGATCATACTATACATAAGCTTAACCAGGACGATGAACTTACCCTGTACCGAGTGGTTCAAGAATTATTAAACAATGCAATGAAGCACTCTACAGCTTCTGAGGTCTGGCTTTCCTTGAAAAATATCAATCAATCTGTAATCCTTTCTTATCAAGATAATGGTAGGGGGATGGATATGACAAAACTACAGGACTCATTTAAAACAATGGGGATAACCGGGATTAAAGAGCGAGTAAGATGCTTAGGGGGAGAAGTTTGGATAGATTCTAAACCTGGAAATGGGCTCCAAGTAAGGGTTGAATTAAAGACAGGGGTGAATATATATGATTAAAGTATTAATCATCGATGATCATCCTGCGGTTGGGGAAGGTACAAAAGCCATCATCGAAGCAGAGCCTGGAATGGAGGCTGCTGTAATAACTGATACGGATAATATATTAGATAAATTAAAAGTGGAAAAATATCAAGTTTACTTAGTGGACTTATATATGCCGAAGTTAAACGGAATTGAAATAACCAAAGTTATTTTACAATTTGATGCTGATGCTACTGTAATTATTTATACTGGCTTTGATTTAGTTGCTCATTACAATTTATTAATTGAGGCAGGCGTAACAGGGTTTATTAGTAAAACTGCCTCACGAGAGCAATTAATAACTTCCATAAAATGTGCGTTGCGGGAGGAGGCTGTAATTCCTCTTCAATTATTAAAACAATTAAGAAGAGTTGAAGCTGGTCCTTCAACTAATGAAGGACAACAAGAATTAGGCGATATTAGCTTGTCAAGTAAGGAACAGCAAATATTAGAAGAAATTTCAAAGGGCTATACAAATAAGGCAGTCGCTATTAATCTATCCATGAGCCAGCGAACAATCGAATATCATTTAACTAAAATTTTCGTTAAGCTAGGAGTGGGTTCAAGAACGGAAGCATTAATCAAGGCGAAGGAATTCGGGTTGATATCTCCACAAATAGTTAATAATGAGTAAAAGGGAGCTAGCGCTTATGTCTAGCTCTCTTTTAGTTTAGGAAAGAAAAGTTGGTGTATTTTTTTGAAAATTTAGAACATACCGTAAATAAACTTGCGGTAATCCGCAAATCGATTTACGGTGAAATCTTACGTGAGATATGCAAAAATAGGGGTAGTGAAAAAAGATAAGGTATTTAAGGATTCGATGTTTTCCTAGAAATGAATATAGAGGCCTATGGGTAAGAGAAAATATTGGTTATAAAAAGTACTATAAACAAAAAATATTTTGTAATAGTGAGGTCCATTATGAACATGCCGTTGCAAATTAAATGTACGCTTTACTTCCAAGAAAATTCTTATACTGTTGAAACATTGGATGGAATTGCTTCAAAGTTAGGTGGAAGTCTAGAGGAAATAAAGACAGCTGTGGATTATCTTTCCTCGGTCTCAATTCTTGAAACTATTGGAGAAGGAGAAAATGCTTCATACCGATATATTCAGCCTAGCTGTATCCAAATGATCCAGGGATAATCCTATCTTCCGATAAACATAGGACTTTCTTTCTATGTCAATCCCACCAGAGTGTTACTTTTTTGAATAATAATATTAATAACTTGTTTACTTTACAAAATCCATAATAAATTAGGAATAAACTCCTATACTATAAAATTCTATAAAATGGGAATCAAAGGGGATTTAACATTTCTTCCTATCCTTTCATAATAAAAACAAGCAAAGCATAGAGCGTGTTTTTAGGAAAAGGGGGAAGTATATATAATGTTAAATACCGAAACTCAATATTCCACTGAAAGATTGCTGCTACGAATTGAGAAGAAAAGAAATGAGTTAATTGATTTGGCAGAAAATAATGGAATAACAAGCTACCCTGTTTTGAAATGCAGCATGGAATTAGATCAATTAATATATGAGATCCAACTGTCCGAGAAAAAGTTTTTAGAACAGAACCTGTAGTTGGAAGTTAATTTAATTACTAACATTGAATATTTTCGATAGACCAAAGCATTCGGCGTGATTTCGCTCGAGTGCCTTTTTTTTGTTATTATCTTAGAAATAGTAAAAAATCACTAGATTATTTTGTCTAGTTTTGTAGAAGATATATCAGTTTATTTAGATATTTGCAATAATATAAAAAAAAGCTGAGTTATATAGCAGATTTTAATTGAATATACTTAGTTGATTTCATGCGGGAGGGAGAGAGAAGCATGATAGAACCGGATTTAGATTACTTTCAGGATATTCAGGATGTTTATACTTATCAAACTAAATTACAATGCATGATTGTGAACAAAGACGGGAATCCAATAACTCAAATTGTGGATGAAAAATTATTTCATTTGGTGCTCGAAAATGAGTCTCTCCGTGAAGGGATAACTCGATGGACAAGTATATATTCAAATATAAGTGGACCAGTTTTATTTGATTTAATACCAGGAATTAAGGGAATCATTAGTCCTATCTATCTTAAAGGAAAAATTCAATATTATATTATTGCAGGTAGTTTCATAGAGTGTTCAACTTGGCAAGTTGTAAAATCCTATTTAGAGATGTCATTGAATACTCCTGGAAGTTCTCAGCAACTTCTCTCGATTATAAAAGAATACTCAGCCAGTGAAATTAAAGATAAAATCAAAAAAATTAAGAAAATGTCTGACCTGATTGAAGGATGGCTAAAAACCCAGCATGAAACAAATATGCAAAAAAACCAAGAAACAATCACTAACAGTATTTTACAATTAATAGAATCTGATGATGTTTCCGTGTTGGACTTGCTACAGCTGTTTTATCAATCTTATTCTAGTGTTGATTTTGTTGGTTACGCAAGGAAAAATGGTGAAGATTATTTTATCATCGAAGAGTGCATAAGTTCATATGCAAATACGTTAAAGTGTTCTGTTTTCACCATGGGAGAAGGGATACTGGGGCAATCGATTGTAACTCAAACAGTTGGATTTTGGGAGCAAATTAATGTGGACCCAAGGAATGTTTTTTTTCACCAAAGAGGTATTTACCCGACATCGTTATTTTGTTTTCCTATCATTCATGGGAAAGAGGTAATAGGGTTATTTTTTGGAGGAAGTAATAATAAGGAACCTCTCAAAAAGGAAATAAAATATGAGGGGAAATTGATCTCTTCACTAATTAAGGGAATAGAAAGCAAAATGTTATGGCAAACCCAAGCAAAAGACAATTTAATGAAAATGACAATATTAAATGAATTATTTCACGCAATCATGTCTGTTCAAGATGTAAAAAGAATCCTCTTTATCATCCTTGATATGAGTATTAATCTTATTCGAGCCCCGTTTGCATCCGTCATTATTCAACACCCTTTGCATAAAAAATTTGAAATAGTCTCTAGGGGTTTAAATGGTGACAAAATTGATCAATATTATCAGGATATTACTAACCGCCTGTTTAATAATCATCCTATTACACCAGACTTATCATCATTAAAGGCTACTCATTTGACAAATCTCGGTATGAGGGTAGTCGAAATTCCAATTTCCTATAACAATCGTTGTTATGGTTATCTAAGTATTGGAATAAGTGAGGTAAATTTAGCTGAGGACAATCTCTCATTTTTAAAGAGTCTTGCAGTTGCTGGAGGCATAGCTATTCACTTGCTGGAGGTTTCAAACCGGTCTGAATTAGATCAACCTACAATTAATATATTAACGGAACTACAAGAGTATAATGATCCAGAGTATTATAAAAAGGCTATGAAAGCAAAGGAAATAATAAGTGGATTTAAGGAATACTGGTCTAACAAAAAAATAGATTTCGATACGTTAAAATATACTGCCACTTTATTGAGTTATGAGGAGCAATTTTTAAGCGATAAAATAAAGAATCAAGTAATTATTGATAGTATTAATGAGTATAGGTTGGTAGAAAAAGAGATGGTTGAGCTGTCAGAGGCGTCATTAAATGTTCAGCTTTTAGTACTAGTGTGGAATTACTTGGATGGCCAAGAGAATATCCATTCATTTTCAAAAGTTGACGGGATAAATAGTGAGCTTTTAAATGAATTTATTTCCTATCTATCTCGCTTTAACATTATAGAAAGGGAAATCTCTTTTGCGGATCATAACCTATTAACTTATGAACCAAAAATAAATAAAAGCTTAAACCTGTCAAAAAGAGAAATGGATGTAGTGAAATTAGTCGTACAGGGAAACAATAATCGGGAAATAGCAGAGAATTTGTATATTAGTGAACATACCGTTAAAAACCACATGACTAGTATTTTTTCAAAATTAGAAGTAAACGATCGATCGCAAGTAATTGCAAAAATATATCAAACCGGATTCCACCCAGGGGATGTATCTTAAAGATACATCCTTTGTTATTGAAAGGGTGGTGGGAAATTGATTGTTGGTGACTTGGGTTTGGGGGAATCTAAAGGTCTAGTAGAATATTAGGAATATGTTCCTAATATTCAAAATATTACAAAAAATAAGAATGAAAGTGGATTTATTAATAGGAATAAATACTAGATAATAAACTAAAGCAAGTTAACAATGCGTTTATAGTAAAAAGGAGGAGAGCTAGATGAGTCAAATGTCTCAGAGTTCCTATGAAAAATTGCTTAGACGGGTTAAGAAAAAGCGGGCAGAACTAATTAGTCTTGGTATTAGAAAGGGACTATCCAGTAAATGGGTTATGAATGCAAGTAATGAGCTTGATCAATTAATTTATGCAATCCAGTTATATAAGCGGAACCATCGGTTTGAGGAAACTGATTACATCGATGAATTTCTCTAAGTTTCGGTCTATTAAATAATCATATTAATTTTACGATTTCATCTTAAAATTTCACTCCCAGAACAAATTTATCACCCCAGTACAAATTATTGAGGCTAATTTCAGTTTAGGAGGGTTGAAGGTGGGGAAAAAGATACTAATAATCGAAGATACAGTAAGAATGAGTAATTTATTAAAACTTTATCTAGAAAAAGAAGCTTACCAAATTGATATTTATGATAATGGAGAAAAGGGACTATCTCAGGCATTAAAAAATCATTATGATTTAATCATTATAAACCTATTCGTTAAAGGGATGGATGGCTTTAAGGTTTTAGAAGAGCTGAGGAAAAAGAAGACTACACCAGTATACATGATTTCTGCAATATGCGGAGGTTACAACAAAAAACGCAGCCTTATGTTAGGCGCCACCGAATATATACTAATGCCCTTCAGCCCTCGTGAAATCATCCTAAAGGTAAAAAAACAACTGGCCCCAGCACCACTCACACCCCGCAAGGACATGGGGACGGTTCTCCTGCTCGCTTAATTATTACCGGGAAAGGATATGGGGGGTATATAAGGTTTGTGAATGTAAATGGAATATTAATGGAAAATTAATAGGAAATTTACACATGTTCTTCGGTTGATTTAAATAGAATTTAGTAGATTTATACAACAACATTACGATTCAACCGGGAGGACAGCATGATAAGCAAAAAGAGAATATTAGTTTTGATTTTCATGATGATGATTTTAACGGCTAATTTTCCAACTAATTCAGCCTCATCCAAAGATTTAGATAACGATAAAATTCCCCCAATAATTGAACACGAACCGCAAAAGGCAACTGCAGCCTATTCTTCAATAAAAATAGAAACAAAGATTACCGATGATATATCGATTCCAACTGCCAAGCTTTTTTACAAAAAAGATCATGATGAAAAGTTTGCCTCTGTTACAATGAGCACTGAGGATTCTGTGAGGTTTACGGCTGAAATACCGGCCATGGATGTTGAATCAAGTATCATTTATTATATAGAGTCCTCTGACGGAACTAATATTGTGAAATCGGCAAATTATACGATGACGGTAGCAAGGCCAAATGTTGATTTTTCAAAAATTCCTATGTTTCTTGTCACTGAAATTGTTCCGGACAGCACCAACATTTCAGGGGTCGATGGTTACGAACTGATAAAGATATTAATTTTAAAGATTGCCAATAAAAGATAAAGTTGCACATAAAAAGAAATATAAAGAAAATAAGAGTTATAGTCGTTACTGGGATGCTAGAAAGAAGCGCAAGGAAAAAGAACGAAAGAAAATTTTGAAGAATATGTCTGTATCAAATAGAATAAGTGGGATTATCGGTAATTTTTTTGGTTCCATTTTAGTAATAGGGATAGTGATTGCTGTCCCGGTTGGCGGATGGATTATCGGTGGATCTTTTATCCTAGATTTTCCCTATTATGTCTTTCATCAATTCGAAACGAAAACGGGCATTTACCAGGGTTGGGAATTGGTATCTGAAAAAAGGAATCTTTCATATAAAGAGGTTTATATTGGTGATACCACATTAATAGCTGAGACTGACTTCGAATTAAATAATATCGAAGGAGAAAAGGTAACAATAAAATATTTACCACACACAAAACTGATTATGAAGATTTCTGAGTAGCGAGGGGACGGTCTGTCGTCTCTTTTTATAAATAATAGTTAAATAGTCTTGAAAATTCCTATGGCTTGCCGCAACAACAGTTCAAATAAGTGCAACCGTCCATGTTTAACTCAATATTTATCCTACACTGGGCAGGTTGGTGAAGTTGTGAAAAACAAAATAGGGTGCCTGCACTATCTAGAAAATTAGATGGTGATGGCACTCCTTTTTTTGGATTTTCTCACAAAAGAATCATGAGAACCGTCCCTGTGGACTTTTCACCCAAACTTCGCTATTCAGGCACTATTCGAGATGGTAAAATTAAAGAAAATTAATGAGTTGGTGAGTGTGATTGGACAGGTATCTTTTTAAGTTAAATAAGAAACTTTTTGATTTGAATGTTATGGAATTGGATGAAGTGTTAATTCGCTTCTTTAAAAAAATAGATGCTTTGGATACGCCATTTGAAATGGAAAATCATCAAGGGCTAATCAGGAAATTCACGATTGATTGGGAAGAAAGACTTCTAAAAGGCCGCGGGATTAGGGGCTTTTTTGCTCCTTATACAGCAGAATTTTTAACAATTGAACTTACTAATGATAATAAAATAAAGATTGCAAGTGATAATCAAGATATTAAGCGATTATCTGTGGATGAAATTCGCAATAAAGAGCAAGCACAAACCGTCCTGGGTGCATTGGCCAATTTTACTAATAATTCTGAGAAGTGGTTTCAACTCTATCAAATTGCCGAGGAATTTCGGATGAACCCTAGTGACAATCAGCTGCTTTGTTTGCCCTATGTTCGTGATTTGGAAGCATTCGATTACCAAATAAAAACCGTTAAATCTGTGATTAACCATTTTAAAGGACGAGTTATGCTGAGTGATGAAGTTGGACTTGGGAAAACAGTGGAAGCCGGCATGGCCATGTTGGAATACATCATGCGTGGTTTAGTTAGGAAAATCCTGATTCTTGTTCCGCCATCGCTGGTAGAACAATGGGAAAATGAAATGAAGCGGAAATTTAATCAAGACTTTATTCGTGCCGACCATCCTGATTTTAAAAAAATGGGGGATGAGGCTTGGTCACATTTTCCAAAAGTGATTGCCTCCATCGATACAGCCAAACGCAAGAATCACCGCGAAACAATTTTTGCCAAGGAATACGATTTAATCATTGTCGATGAAGCGCATCATTTAAAAAATAGAACAACGCAGAAATGGCAGTTTGTGAACGGTATTAATAAAAAATACATTTTCCTGCTAACGGCTACTCCGGTTCAAAACCATCTTGAAGAATTATACAATTTGATTACCCTGTTAAAACCTGGGCAATTGAGGACCTATAGTTATTTTAAGAAAAACTTTATCGAAAGTAATGATGGCATTGAGGTCAAAAATGCTGGTAGGCTGAAAAACTTATTAGCAGACGTGATGATTCGAAATAAACGAAGTAATGTCGATGTTAAATTTACAAAAAGAACGGCGTTTACTAGGGCAGTGTCGCTTTCAATACAGGAACAGGATTTATATGAAGATCTTAGCACCTTTATTCGAAATGCTTATAAATCGCAACATCCTGTTCTTAATCGCTTTAGACTGAAAAACCTTCAAGAACAAATAGGTAGTTCGATCCAGGCCATCATTCCTTCTCTAGAAGGATTGGTTTTGAATGAAAAATTAACAGAATTTGACCAGAAAGCAATGAGTAAATTCCTTCACCGGGCTTATGCAATCTCCGAGGATGAAACACTTTTAAATGCAAAAATGGAGGATCTTGTAGCTATTTTGAAAAGCTTTGGCGATAAAATGATTATCTTTACCAAATTTCCTACTACCCAAGCTTATATCAGCAAATTACTAAAGGAGCAGGGCTTTCAGGTTGCTGAGTTTCACGGGGGCTTACGGAGGAAGGAAAAGGAAGAACAAGTCGCTTTCTTTAAAGAAGATGCAGATGTGTTGGTGAGCACGGAAGTCGGTGGTGAAGGGCGTAATCTACAGTTTTGCCACGGTATGATTAACTTTGACCTACCCTGGAATCCGATGGCCATTGAACAGCGAATTGGAAGAATCCATCGGATTGGACAAGAAAAAGATGTCGTTGTCTTTAACCTTGTTGCCAAAGATACGATTGAATATTATATTTTAGATTTATTGGATCGAAAAATTAATATGTTCGAACTAGTTGTCGGTGAAGTCGACGCTATTCTTGGGGATATTGAGGAAAGTGAAGATTTTTCCGAATTGGTCATGAAAGCCTGGGTAAATGCCGAAACAAACGAGGAAGTGCAAACCGAATTAGACCAAATCGGTGAGGTACTTCTTAATAATAAACAAATATTACTTAAGCAGAAAGAACTTGATGATACATTATTTTAAACTTAATAGGGGTGTACTATGCAGTTACAGCAATTTGTTACCGAGATTGTCGAGGAACTAGGTGGAGTTGTTGAACCGATAGAATATGCTTTATGCCAAGTTCTCGTTCCCGAAAACTACGCAGC
>CALCRD010000172.1 GCA_937894355.1 uncultured Bacillus sp. | reverse complement strand
AGCCATACAAGGGAATCGTATTGGTTCAACGATTCCCAAGAATGATGACAGGGGAGTCGTAGAAGCCGCTATTTCGACCTCGACCACTAGTATTTTAGATAAATTCAAGTTAGTTAGTTTTTAGGAATAGTGAAAAGCGGGGAAAAGAACATACATAATCTCTTCCCCGCTTTGTAGCTGAAACAAACTTTTCGATTTATTTTTACCGCTTCATTGAGATCCAAACGCTTTTTACTTCTGTATAGTTATTTAAAGCATAGGAGCCCATTTCACGACCGATTCCAGATTGTTTATAGCCGCCGAATGGAGATGCTGCATCAAAAGCGTTATAACAGTTCACCCATACTGTTCCGGCACGAAGATTATTGGAAATATAATGGGCATTTGCCAGATCACGTGTCCACACTCCGGCAGCTAGCCCGAAATCGCTATTGTTTGCACGATTGATTAATTCATCCAAGTCTTCATAAGGAAGAGCTGATATGACTGGACCGAAGATTTCCTCTTTTGCTATTGTCATTTCATCTTCGACCCCAGCAAATATAGTAGGAGAGATAAAGTAGCCCTGCTCTTGTACCTTTTCACCACCAGTCAGCAATTCTGCGCCTTCGCTGACCCCTTTGTCAATATATCCAAGAACTCGACTTTGCTGTGCAGTTGAGACGAGCGGTCCCATTTGGGTGTCTGAATGAATTCCAGCGCCTTGTCTAATTTTTTTTGCATGAGAAACCATGTCTGCAACGACATTATCGTATTGCTTCTTTTGGATAAAAACGCGTGAACCAGCACAGCAAACCTGACCTTGATTGAACATAACACCATTTAATGCCCCAGGGATTGCTTTAGTTAAATCCGCATCAGGAAGAATGATATTAGGAGATTTCCCACCAAGCTCCAATGTGACGCGTTTCAATGTTTTGGAGGCGCTAGACATAATCTTTTTGCCTACCTCAGTCGATCCAGTAAAAGCAATTTTATCAACTAATGGATGATCGACAAGCGGCTGTCCAGCCTTTTCACCAAAACCAGGCACGATATTGATAACCCCTGGAGGGAAACCAGCTTCATTAATTAACTCTGCAAGAAAAAGAGCTGATAATGGAGTCTGCTCGGCAGGTTTAAGGACAATAGTACAACCTGTTGCGAGTGCAGCACCCATCTTCCACATCGCCATAAGTAGAGGGAAGTTCCATGGAATAATTTGGGCCACCACTCCAACTGCTTCATGACGAGTGTAGTTAAAGAATGGACCATTAACAGGAATAGTCTGTCCAACAATCTTGGTACACCAACCAGCATAATAACGGATGTGCTCGATAGATAGAGGAATATCAGCATTCCTCGTCTCACCAATAGGCTTCCCGTTATCCAAAGTTTCCAGTTGTGCTAATTCCTCACTGTTTTCTTCCATAAGATCGGCCAGCTTATACATAATGCGGCTTCGTTCAGAAGCACTCATTTTGGACCATGGTCCTTCATCAAACGCCTTTCTTGCAGAACGAACCGCCAGATCAATGTCCTTAACATCAGCTTCATATACATGAGCTAATACTTCACCCGTAGCAGGGTTATATGATTCAAATGTCTTTTCAGACTGGCTTTTTACAAATTCACCATTGATAAACAGAAGCTTTTTGCCAGTTAAAAATTTCTCTACCTTTTCTTTAATATGTACCGTAATTTGACTCATTCTCTTCCTCCTCAAGATAGTTTCTAAGTTTATCTAGGTGAAAAAATGTACAAGCTCAACAAATAAAATTGTATCTCCTTATGAAGGTGAAAACAATGATAAATTATTTAAAAATTCCGATAATTGCCGACAGGAAATTTTTTTATTCTTTACAAAACTAGCTAATATAGAATAAAACTTAAAAAACTCTATGAAACTTGACGAAGGATGTTACAAATTGTGATGTAAAAGAGGCGCAAATTTTTGAGAAGGAAGCTTACCTAGTAGAAAAGAAAGTGAATGGCAGCAGGCAAATAGAATCAAGTAGGAAGAAAAGGAGGGATTAACAGAAGAACTTCGGGGGGACAAAGCAAAAAACGGTCAGTTAGAGTAGCAAATTAAGGAGGATTACACTGAGGAAGTACAGGCTCTTAGAAGCTTGGTTTATTGGGTGGATCAAACTTTCATTCTTTAATTGTTCAATGCATATGAACTTAGTAGAATTCAACCATCAAATAAAACATTTGGAGACTCTTCTAGGGGATTGCTCTATTTGTGAGATGAAGTAGTAGCTTATTGTTCCTCTAAAAAGGGCAGTCATTCTGGGTACTCCGAGTTAGAAGTGAAATAAAATAATAGTACATTTCTAGATATGTAGATGATAAAATTACTTGGCAATCATGACTGAACTTGCTTTTATGATTGTGGTCACTTCATCACTAATATTCAAAGCCATTGAACCGGATGAAGCTGTCGTAATACTAAGATACGATAGCTGTGCCGTTAACATCGATGGCAATTTCTGTTGAAACAGGTCATTTTTTAATATCGGTTATTTTCCTTTTTAATTGATTTCGAGCTGATAATTGCATATAAGGGAGAAATCGGCTACTTTCATTATTGGACGATCATTATCAGTTGGGCAAAAGTTCCTGTTGAAGTGATTAATTAATAGTGTTATTGTTAATAACCCGGCA
>CALCRD010000171.1 GCA_937894355.1 uncultured Bacillus sp. | reverse complement strand
TTCCTTTAATCATTTGCCTATTCCAATCAATGTCTTTTGGTTCGAAAACATAGATGAGCATCTGTTTTTCTAAGGCGATACGGCCTAAGTGGTTAAAGTAGGTGGTCTGTCGATCAAATGGCCGGAGTGCGAGAATCCCGATAATGGGACCAAGTGTCAACACACCATTAGCCGAAGTTAATCTTGGGTTCCAACTAGCCGGTAAAGCTAACTCTTCCCTTAATTCCCTTGATAGCTGGACAATATTGGAATTGCGGAAGGAAAAGGGATATGGCAGGATTTTAGCTGATGTTATCCTGTTTCCAGCCCGAATATTTGTGAGCATTCCTTCTTTCAGGTCATATTTTAATCTTGTTTTTTTTGGTAAAAGTATTACCCGGCCTCGATCATAAATTTGTTCTGGCGGTTGAATCCCCCAATTAAGCCGAATATCGCTTGATTCTGAATAGGGGTAGTCGGTCTCTATTGCCTTGAAGAAAAACAAAAGCTCCTTTTCATATTTTGGAAAACTTGTAGTTTTGATCAACCTAGACTTAATATCTCCCCAAAATTGTTTGAGAATTACTTGATTTCCTTGGTAGTAGGCTCGTTGAACGATTGGATGAAACAAAAATTCGCTGAATAATTCATGATGATGGGTGGCAATTAGCCGTGCTAGCGATAAAATTGCCGTAGCCATTTGCGGATCAATTATCCAAGAGCTCAAGGATAAGTACTCAAATCCATAGGGTTTGACCCGGTACCTGCCCAATCCACCGTGTTTTGTTTTCCGTCTGAGCTTTGCGGTCCTGGGCTCCTCCACCATTGCCATTGGCACTGCAAGATAATGGTCCAGCGCACGTAACAGCGATACAGATTGAGGAATGCCAAAATGAATATGTCCGCCACATTGATACCCGGAAAATGGCATACTTCCCGAGCGAAATTCTACATTTCCATAGGGTACTAAATCCGATGCCTTGGTAATCAACGCTTTAATATGCTCGACTAGTTCTACAGTTGTTTCTGCTTTTTCTGGCCTTATTTCGGCTAGGGCATATACACCACTATCCTGTTCGATTTGCCGTTCATCACAGCCAACTTCGCCTTCAGTTGAAAAAAAAGTCGAAGCTGGAATGAGCTCGTTGTCACAGTTCAACATAAACTCAATATCGGCGCCCATGGTAAAAGGAATGGTTGCCTGTTGCACCTGTTCTTTATAGGGAGTAGTTGCTAGATTAATATCTATAACCATAATAGTTTCGTTCGATAACAGCCCCATTTTTACAAAACCGCTCGTTAATCCGGTTACATATAATGCTCGAATGGCAATATCAACCCATTCAGGTGCTAGACTGTCAATATCTTCATCCTGCCAATTCCAGCCAAATGCTTCTGTTCGAATCGGTGCTTCATTGAATACTACCTGTGTACCAACAGCGCTTTGAACATTTTTTACGGTAAGTCCGTTAATTTCCAAGCAATATTCCGTTTCAATTGCATACAGTTTTGTAAAGTAATCAAATCCTTCATTAAGTGCTTCTTCTTTAGTATTGATTATTACAAGATCTTTTCCGTTATGATGGCCAAACTTTCTTCCAATGATTGGGTATAGGCAGTTTTTGGGTTCAACCAATTCAATTGACGGTACATTATTAAATTTAAGGATTTGCAGCATCTGTTCTTTGTCTGAAACCATACAGAATCGCTTACCCGTCAATTCCATATGTAAAACCTCCAATTTTTGATGATTTATCCAAGCTACAATGCATTGTTTTTTTTTAGCCGGTCTAGTTACTAATATATTAAGAAGGCTCATTTAAGTTTCTAATGAGTTTTAACAAAAAAAAATAATTGAAAGCAGAGAGCCTTGCATAATGGAAATCCTTTCAAGCAAAGGAAATCACCAATAACATTTAGAATGCATTTATTATAGAAAAGCGGAATGCGCCGGGTAGCGACGTATGGACTTAATAGCACATCGACTGAGATAAAGGAAACACGAAGAGTGGAGCGATTCGATGTTGACTTATCGTAGGGAGAGGGGCGGAAGTCCACTAGTCGCTGGCGCGTGGAGCTAGACAAAGAAAAGCGGAATGCGCCGGGAAGCGACGAAAAACAAAAAAACCCCTTGTTTAGGGGCTCGGGTTTTAATTTTTTCCAGCTAGGATTTGGAGTAAATTGGGGGGGAGGCTATGCAAATGCCATATATTCAAAAAAACTATTTGAAATATAATATCGGCCGAGGATATATTTGTGGCCACGTTGATGCATTACATGCTGCTGCTCCAGCTGCTGATCGATACACAGATACTATTGTAAAAGGCTTAATCCAAAATGCTGGATGTGCTGGAATCATTAGTACCGTTTCCAGATTATATTGTGATTTAAATCGAACGGTAACAGCAGACAATAAACAAGGCATGGACGAGTATCGAACCACGATTAAAGAAATACTGGATTTTTTACATATCGTAGACGCTGATACTCAAAAACTTACTAAGCCCTATCTCCATTTATCCTTTCATGGTATGAAAGATGCAAATCATGGCCCTTTCGCAATAGAGGTGGGTACATTACAAGGAAAATCCTGTTCTCCCGAAATCAGGCTGTGGTTTAGGAAAACATTAATCAGAAATGCTCGGAGGATTTTCCCAGAAATTAATGTCGTCTTTGACCAAAAATTCAAGGGAAATAAATCGATTATTTTTCATAGAAAAGGCGATTTACCCGGTTATCCAGGCTATGGTCCCAACTTTCATACGTTTCAAATTGAAATAGCCCAATCCCTTCGCAAAACATATACCCCATTACTCATCAACTTGTTTACTGATCTAATGACAGACTTCCAATCTAAGTTTGTGACATTTAATCAATATTAAGTATGCCGCCTATTTATGATCCATCTTCAAATAATTTCTCCACATATTTCGGCAACATAAATGATGCTAAAAATAGCTCTGGGGTAATATATTTCGTGTCTTGATGCTGCAATTTACTAATATCTGCCACTAGTGGATCCCATTTCTTTGAGGCGATGGTGAAGCTCCAAACCCCACAAGGAAACAGAGGAATTGCAACTAAATAAGTACGCACAATAGGGAATTGTTCTTTGAGGCTTTTGACAGTACGTTTTAAAGTAGAGATATTGTAATAGGGGGAACCGGATTGAAAAGCTACAACTCCTTCATCTGTCAAACTATCAAATACATATTTATAAAAATCTGATTTATATAATTTTGTTCCTGGACCTACTGGATCTGGTCGGTCAATGATAAGGACATCATAGACCCCTTTATTCTCTTGGATCCATTCATAACCATCTCGATGAATCATGTTAAACCTGGGGTCATTTTCATATGCCGACGCAGGGGTAAGCCATTTCCGGGCTAGTTCTGTTACCCGTTCATCAATCTCGACTACATCGATTTGCTCGATTTCTGGATATTTCATTGCTTCTCGTGCATTTCCGCAGTCTCCTCCACCAATCATAGCAATTTTTTTTGGATTACCATGAGTAACGATGGGTACATGACTTATCATCTCATTATAAATAAATCCATCCAATGTAGATATTTGTGGTGTACCGTCTAAAACGAGGACTCTCCCAAATCCTTCCGTTTCCACAATACTAATTTGTTGTAACGGTGATTGCTCATAGTGTAATAACGACTTGATTTTATAATCCATTTTTATTTTAGCCTTTTCCACATAATTCGAGATCCACAAATTACCGTGAGTATCCTTTTTATATTGAGAAAGAGATTTTCGTTCAGACAATATTTACACCTCCCTTTTTTAAAAAGTATGTGTCATTATAAGATATGAAACTGCAACAAGCCTTGACATGCTTCAATAGCACATATTCTCTAAATAAATCACTATATCTCAATAACGCATTAAAGCGGCGGGGGACAGGCCCCCGCCGCTTTAATGCGTTTATGCGTTTACTGATGCTTTTTTCTTGTAGCCACCGTATAACCAGTCGGTGATTTGGTAATCTTGATGAGTTCTAGATTCAAAGATTGTGTTGCGCAATAGAATGGCGGTTGGCTCTTCTGCGTGAAGAATTTCGCCCCATTGACGTGCCGTGGTTTGAACTCTTGCCGAACGTGGTTGACGTTCTTGTTGATATTCTTGGAATGCTTTAGCAAAATTATCTCCATGTTCAATCAGCATGTCAGCTAAATATGAGGCATCTTCTAAAGCTTGAACGCCACCTTGAGCTAAGTATTGCAGCATTGGGTGGGCAGCATCTCCAAGTAGGGTAATATTGCCTTGGGTCCAATTTTCAATTGGATTTCTGTCAGCCATTGGCCATCTGAATTGGCGATTAATAAAGGTTAACGCATTTTGGACTAATGGGTGTGAACCTGCAAAACGTCGTTCTAATTCTTCAGGAGTTCCCCACTCTCTCCAATTTGGCGAACCTGGCTCATAATCGTAGCTCTTAAATACAACTACCTGGTTATACAACTCTTTGCGACGGACTGGATATTGAACAAGATGAAGATTTGGTCCAATCCACATAATTACATCATCCAAGTCTAAATCATCTGTTAGTTCTTGGATTGGAAGCGTGCCACGATAGGCAACATATCCTGAAGGAACAACATCATCTTGGCTAACATTTGGCCGTGTTTTTGACCAAATTCCATCAGCGCCAACGGCCGCTTTACCGGTAGTGATTCCACCATTGGCATTGGTTACGACAACTTGGCCATCTTTTTCTTCTACTTTATCTATTTTTTGGTTTGTTTTAAGGGTAATTAATGGATTGGCTTCACATGCTTCTAACAATACGCGGTGTAAGTCAGAACGATGCATAACTGCATATGGCGCTCCGTATCTTTGCTTGAACTCTTCGCCTAATTCAAGGGATACTAATTCTTTTCCAGTATAAACATCCTTTAATACAAGTCTTTTTGGAAATACGGACAGCTTAGAGATTTCGTCCATTAATCCAAAGCGATCTAGGACAGCCATCCCATTTGGCCCAAGCTGCAGACCTGCACCGACTTCTCCGAATTGTGGAGCTTGTTCAAGAACGATTGATTTTTGTCCTGCTTCGGCAGCTCCAAGAGCTGCTGATAGACCGCCAATTCCTCCACCAACAATGACTAATTCGTTTGTTTCGTTTATCATTTTATTTTCCCCCTCATTTGTTTTTTCTTGCGAAAACCTGATTGCTTAGCCCAAGGTTTGCAAGTTCTCCCACTGTTCGATTTGATTTTTTGAAAAATAACCTGTCAAAATTGCTAGGTTTTTTTTATAAAATTGGCTGTGTTAAATTTGGCCGTTGATTTCCGCTCCAGGCACTTCGCGCACCTTAGGGCGGTAGCGGGGAGCCTCC
>CALCRD010000170.1 GCA_937894355.1 uncultured Bacillus sp. | reverse complement strand
ATCAGCCTTCCAAGCTGAATACGTGGGTTCGATTCCCATCACCCGCTCCATTAATGTATCAATTTAAAGCGCAAAGGCGCTTTTTTTTATTACCTATACGCACAGAAAATTCGACAAAGTTTTCACTAATATGTAATAATTCCTTCGAGCACAAAAAAGCTTTTATGGTATTCTTTATTTAGATTGATGTTAGGTTATATAAAAATAATCCTACCATTAAATTTCTCACTCACATCTGTTTTAACTAGCTGTATGTCTCATTCTCAATAAAGGAATGGAGCCTCCTTCCTCCATTCTCATCCCTTTCCTACCTTTTTCTGCGTAAATAGAAATCCCCAGGGGTTATCCCAGGGGATTTCTATTTTTTTTACTATTAGTTGAAAATGCAACTTGCCGCCGGCGCATTAAAGGCTTGGCGCCACCCAAGTTTTCTTATATCTTCTTTATTTTTAAGACTTCATTTGCCCCATCAAGAAAACGAAAAGAAGTAGGAAGCAGTTCAATTATTAAACCATATGTAGCTAGATCTTGTTTGAGTTGATTTAAATAAGGGTATGGTTCTCTATTAAGAGCAACTAAAGGATATAGGCGTATTTCTCCACCTTTTCGCAAAACTCGTGCCATTTCTAGTATTGATGCTAAATGGAAAGGGTAAAAGAATTGTTCATGATAGAGAAACAAAAAATGGCTACTTAGTATTAAGGAAAAACGGCCTTCCTCAAATGGCAAATGGGGAAGTTTTCCGATTTGATATCGCTCTTTGTGAGAATCAAGGGCATAATCAGCCAGGAAACACTCTAAAGATTTCTCGCGATTCTTTGATTGTTTTGTAATAATCCCATTGGAATGTATGAGCTATTCTATACAATTGTTCAGTTGAAAGCTCAATCTCATTTCTTCCGTGGTCCTTCATTTGTGCATAAGAAAAAGAATATAAAGGATCTACCGCTGTGGAATTGAACCCTTTGATTCTAGCACTTGCAGTAAAGGAGGAAGCGCCTGCTGCCACATCAAGAAGAGGACCTTTTGCAAGGTCCTCTTCTCTTAATGACATCATGTTTATATACTCATCAAAAGAGCGACAAGTCATGGCTATGCCTACTTGTCCATATACATCTTTATTCACTTTTTTCACTCTCCTCAACTCTCCTCAACTAAAACTAAAACTAAAACTCAACTCTATTTCTAATACCAAATATATTAAGCTGTTTGAATTCCTCTGGTCCCAAGAGAAATTAACAGTCTTTGCAGTTGCATGCGTTCATCAGGACTGATTACAAGCCATTCGAAGTCTGCGAGTGCCCAAACAAAGGTATCCAGTTCATCAGCTTCACGTGGTTCTAAGACCATATACTCGAATTGGTCAAACCTTTTCCACTGGATTTCGATGACTGCGCCCGTAGCTCCTAGTTCATATAAAAAGGCATGGATAAAACGGGATTCATATAATTCCTCAATTACTTCTGCTTGTTTTTCTAAATTACTTCTATATTCAATTGCTAAATCTTTTTCCAATTCGAACCTTTTCATCAGTCTTTCCTCCCTTTTCGCACAACTATTCTAAAATATAGTATAATCAAATCTTTCCAAACAAGCAAATAATTCAGAATTTAATAGACACATTTCCTCAATTTTCGTGTAAAATGATAGATATACAACAAGCCTTTACGCATTGGAGGAGGATTTGAATGATGACGATGGCTAGAGAGCTATCCCTGGAAAAGTTACTTGAATTTCACCCTAATCAAGGGGAAATATCCTTAAAAGATCGAAGAATGATCATTTCCAGCGCCGATGCATGGGGGACGTTACGTAAAGATCTGATTGCAGCACTTGGATTGGAACGGGCGAAGCGTTTTTTACTCCGTTACGGGTGGAATTGTGGATTAAATGATGCTCGCAATTTAAAGCGTATGTTTGATTTTCATAATGAAAAAGAATGGTTGCTGGCTGGGGCGCAAATGCATAACATTACCGGAAATGTTTTGGCTTTGCCAGGAAAATTGGATATTGACCAGGAAAATGGACATTTTTACTACGAGGGTACCTGGATTAATTCCTTTGAGGCCCAGCAGCATTTGATGCACTTTTCTAAGCATCATGAGCCCGTTTGCTATATCCTAATTGGTTATGCCGGGGGTTATGCTACAGAATTTATGGGGAAAAAGGTTATTTTTAAAGAAACTGAGTGTGCAGCAACAGGGGACAACCATTGCCGGTTTGTCGGTAAAACCGTAGAGGAATGGGGAGAGGAAATCCGTCCTGAATTGGCACTATATGAAGAACAAACCCTTGCAGATGAATTGGACGTGGCATATACCCGCATTGAGCGGCAAACGGAAATTTTGAAGCAGGGATACCGTTTAAGCCAGAAGTTAACCCAAATTGTATTGCAGGGCAAAGGCTTAGATGCCGTCGCTAAAGTACTTGGTGAAACCCTTCAATGCAAAGTTAACATTGTAGATAGTGCATACCAAAGATTAGCTGCCTATGGAGAATTTGAAACTGTTGAAGCCCTTACTGAATCACTTACCAATAAGGAAAAGGATATTTTTAAACGTCTTCATGAGGAACGTTGCACTGTGGAAATTGGAAATCGTTTGATTACTCCTGTTGTTTTAAGGAATCGCGTTAGTGGTTTTGTTTCCATTACAAAAGAAAAAGGTGTTTTCGGCGATTTGGAAACGGTTTCATTAGAACGGACTGCTACGGTATGCGCTATTCAAATGTTGAATGAGCAAACAGCCATTGAAACGGAGCAACGTTCAAAAGGAGAACTTTTGGATGAGTTATTGTTAGAAGAAATTGATACCGCTCAAATTACCCGCCGTATGGCCTATTATGGCTATGGCATGAATACGGCTTACCATGTTTTTATGTTCCAACTTGATAAATCCTGTGAAGAAATGCAGGGGGAAGAAGCCATTGATTTACGGAAAAAAATCATAACCCATCTTTCTGAGGATTTGGAGAGGGCTGGTTTTAAAGCTTTAGTTTCAGCAAGGATTGATCGGGTTTATGCTCTTGTACCGGAAAAGTTCTTTGAAATTAAAAAACAAAAGGTTAAAGAATATGGCCGACTGATTATTGATTCATCTTCTGAAGTTTCCCAACAAACGAAGGTTATATTAGGAATCAGCAGCCTGTGCACTGATCTAACCCGTTTTGCCCGTGGCTACCAGGAAGCGCAAAAAGCGATTGAAATTGCCGGAGTGAAGTGGAAAGAACAACGAGTCATTCTTGCTTCCGAATTAGGCCATTTAGGCATTTTACTAAATGCACGAAATCCAGAGGAATTGGAAAGCTTTGCTCGCAATAAACTGGGGATTTTATATGATTATGATCAAAAAAATGATAGTGAATTATTAAAGACCCTCTACTTTTATATTGAGAACGAATTTAATCTCCACAAAACGGCACGAGAAATGAATGTGTCCATTAGTGGCATGAGATATCGTTTGCGCCGGATACAGGAAGTGTCGGAAATTGACTTAAACCTCTCTTCAACTCGTTTTGAAGTGCAGCTTGCCATAGAGATTTTTGTCGTAATGGGTCTATTAATGATTTAATCTATGACCGAATCGTACTAATCGAATCGCCAAAGTTCGCCCTATTCTGATGTATAAAGATTCTGAAAACTCAGCTATTATTACAGTACAGTATTTCAAATCGGTTAACTGTACTGTAATAGTTTTCTTGATTAGAAGTACGTAGGAAAGGATTTACTGAATCAGGGGGAGGTTCATACATGGCGAATTATACTCAAGTAGGATCTGAAGCGATTAAGCCGATCCGTAAAACGTACTCTTATATGTCTGGTCTTAAAGTAAAAAGACCGACAACATATGACGAATGTACGTACAATCTGGAGCCTAAGGAAAATTTCCACTACAAGCCAATTTGGAATCCAGAATTAAATATTTTTGATGAAAGACGAACCAGAGTAAAATGCGAGGATTGGGAACAATTCCGCGACCCATCAAAATTCTATTATGCAACATATTGTTACAATCGTGCAGATTTCCAATCTCGCATTAAAGGACAATTTGAAGCAGCTGATCGTTATGGTTGGTTCGAAAAGATGGATCCAGCCTTTATAGATACAGTTAGAGAATTCCTTCCAGTTTTACGTCACTTTGTTTTTGGAGAATCTGTAGCATTTATGCACGTTGGACGTACAGCAGTAGGTACTGCTATTGAACAATGTGCCACATACCAATGTTATGACGAACTAGGAACAGCACAGTTACTCACTCGTATCTGTCTGGGATTAGAAGAACAAGTCCCATCTATTCTGCAGGACGGAAAACAAAAATGGATGGAAGATGAGAAGTTCCTGAAATTACGTGCACTTACTGAGCGTTTAATGGTGACCTGGGATTGGGCGGAAGCATTAATCGCAACTAACTTAGTTCTTGATAGCATT
>CALCRD010000169.1 GCA_937894355.1 uncultured Bacillus sp. | reverse complement strand
AAGAAAAAAGTTTTTAGGCCATCGCTTTAGCGATTTCGTTCTTCTTGTGATTCGTTTTCGCAATAAAACGGAGCAAGAGAACCGTCCCTATGTGTCGGCCCTCGGCTTCATTTTCACTAAATTTTTACAATTACTTTTCGGGTTATTGTTCTGATTATCGTTAAGATGATTCCGATAATGGCAAAAGAGCCTAAAAAGGAGACTAATACCGGCAAATCCAACGAACCCACACCAATCCAAGTTGATAGCGGCTCACTTACTTCGATTCCCCACAACATATCCCATGACATCATAAACACAATTGAAAGCCCGATAAATCCTAAACCGATAAACCAGCCGTAGCGGTAGTAGCCTGCGCCAATTAACCATCCAATTAAATAGGAGGTTATTAGGTTGAAACTTGACACTATTAATGAGAGCAACCAATTGCCGGATAGACTTACATATGGAGATACTACAATCATTTTTACAACGGTTGCGATAATGTTACCGTCACCATCTTCATCAAAACTGATGATTTTTGAATTATCTATCTCCAATGGTAGGTTGGCAAATTTCACCAGTAAATACTCTATCCCTGTTAATAAAACTGAAAATAGCACGATGGCGACTGAAAGTCCGATTACAGCTAATATCGCTCCTTTGAAATAATCCTTTCGGGTGACTCCATTTTGCACATACATCGGTAAAAACGCGTAGGCACCGATAATTCCGATGATAAAAATATAGATATTTGATGACACAGTCGAGGAGCCGTAAAAGTCTCCTTGTGGGCTTCCGGTATTAAAGGCAATAATCGCCTTAATGATATGAACGGTTGTAATAATCCCGAGGAACCAAATCGACCAGCCCCCTTGAGCAAAAAATAAATCTACGGCAACTTTAGGATACACAGCTTTCTTTTTCATCACTAGTTATCCTCCTTCGTTAAATGAATAAATAAATCTTGGAGGGTTGTCGCGCCAACCTCTAAACCACTGTTATGGGCTTCGGTTCTTTTGGAATCGCTCATGTTTCCATATATCATTACCGATTTGGTATTTCCTAATTGTTGTTCGCTTAAAATTTCCATGCCCTTGACCAACGCATCCACAGCTTCAGCCGCACCGGTTATTGATGCTCCTCTTGACACGAGGGTTTCGTAATCTTCCTGGGCCACTAGTTTTCCTTTGTCGATGATGATGACTTCCTCAAATAAATACTCCATTTCCGATACAAGATGGGTCGATAAGATGAAGGTGCGCGGATGGTTGGATTGATCCTCCAGCAATTCTTGGTAAAAAATTTCCCGGGTCGGGGCATCCATTCCCAAATAGGCTTCATCGAAAATGGTAATCGGGGTTCTGCTTGCCAATCCCATTGTCACGTTCATCGCTGATTGCATCCCTTTGGAAAGTTGTTTTACCTGTTTATCTAGCGGTAGTTTAAACCGCTTAATCAGATGCATTGCATATTCGGGATCATAATTTGGCCGATATCTTTCCACCAATTCCAGCATTCCTTTTACTTTCTCGGTCTCTTCTTTATAATCTTTTTCAAAGATAAACGCGACATTTTGCATGATGTCAGGATTTTCAAATGGGGATTCTCCAGCAATTTTAATTGTCCCTGATGAAGGTTCCCGAAACGAAGCTAATAATGATAAAAGTGATGTCTTTCCGGCACCATTTCTACCAATTAGTCCATATATTTTTCCGGTCTCGATTGTAAATGAGAGATTGGCTAGCGCTTCAAAATCCTGGTACTTTAGTGTTAGGTTGTTTACCACTACATCAAAGTTCATCGTTGATCACGTCCTTTAACCTTTTTTATATAGTTAAAAATTTCCTCCTCGGAAATCCCCAATTTTTCTGCTTCCTTAACTAACCCCACCACATAATCGTCTAAAAATGCTGTTTTTCTTTTTTGAATAAGCTTTTCTTTAGCTCCTTCTGCAACAAACATTCCGATCCCTCGCTTTTTGAAAAGTATACCTTCATCAACTAGCTGATTTACTCCTTTTGAAACAGTGACATGATTAATTTTATAAAAACTAACCAGCTGATTGGTTGAGGGAGCCTGTTCCCCCTCTTTTAATTGATCATTTACAATTTGATCTTCAATCTTTTCGCGTACCTGCAAAAATATCGGCTTATTCTCATCAAATAATTTACTCAAACACCATCACCGCTTTCTTCTTTACCTATATGGTCATACAGTTATATACCTATGTATATAACCATAACAACCACACCTAAAAAAGTCAACCCGATTCCGCCTGACGGGGACGCGGGGACGGTTCTCATGGTTCCTTTTAGCAACGAAATGAATCAGGAGAAGAACGAAATCTTTAACGCGGTAGCTTAAAGACAGAATCGTCCCTTCGCATCCTTTTACCATGCCGTCTTTGATTCCCTCCCAAAAACCATTAAAAAACCGTTTAAAAAAGGGCGCCCATCGGACAATTCAGTCCATGTAGCGCCCTTTTTACTCTATAATTAGTCCTACTAGCAATCAGAGTTACCCTTTAAAAAACAAAAGGAGAAGTTGAAAAGTTGAAACAAAATGAAGTTCAAGAAAAATCTAAAGATACATTTGCTTTCTTTCCTTAGTCTCCCCCGCCGCCACCTGAGTCACTATCTGCTGAGGAATGACTAGTATCGTAGTCATGATGGTCGCTACCGAAATATTCACTTTGACCACTTGCCTTTTTGCTACCTGGAAAAAGAATTAATGCTACTATTGCAGTTAAGATTCCTAAAACCTCATATTCAATAATAAAAAGGTAA
>CALCRD010000168.1 GCA_937894355.1 uncultured Bacillus sp. | reverse complement strand
CTTTTTTACTTACCAATATCGTATCATGAATAAGCTAATTTTCCCCATTTTTCTAAAATTGAGACTTCAGACAATATCTCTTAATTTCCTTCATCGTTTGACAAAATAAGACCTATTTGCAATTTCACGATATTTCTTAATCTTCATAAAATAATGCAATAGATAAAAGGAGGATGTTCACCCATGTATGGAAGAAAAAAAAGTAGTGCAGCTTTTTTTTATCCGCCGGGGGGGATTGAGCAGGTACAGTACAATATGCCTATACAACAAGACTACAATTTTGGAAGGCAGCAACCAGCGCCTGCATTTCCATTTCCACCCCCAATAGGAAATCAAAACTGGAATCATAATCAGCAACCATACCCTATGCATCAAGGCTTTTATCCTGATGTGTATTCGAATCAGGGCAACTATACTAATTCATATGCAGCATATCCTCAATTAATGAATCAAGGATTTTCACAAAGCGTTTTCCAAAATCCATTGCTACCTAAAGAAGAGTCATACTATCCGTATTATTCACAGCAAATGGGGAATCAACCAAGTTACAATCAATACCCTAATCAAATTTTCATGCAAAAACAGCCAGGTGGAATGTCGTCGTTATTAAATTCATTTAAAGGAAAAGATGGGTCAATGGATCTGAATAAAATGGTGAACACGGCGGGGCAGATGGTTAGTGCGTTTTCACAGGTTTCTTCAATGGTAAAAGGTCTAGGAGGGTTTTTGAAAGTATAAAATCATCCAAATCGAGGGCTATTTTACCTGCTTTTTCTGAAGGATTATTAAAAAAGAAATATGTTAATGATTTTGTAATTATGTAGGAATTTGTCGAAATGTTTTTGAGTAATAAAGAATCTAGTTTTTTTGTCGAATTGTTTTATGAACGTTTTTTGAAAATTCAAGTTTTTGTGATGCAAATCACATTAATGATTTCTTTTCACCTGTATGCTGAAACAGTGATTTATAGCACTTATAACAGGAAGGTGGTAGCAAAAAATTTAGAAGAAACAACTTTATTACCTCTTCAAAAACAACCGCAGTGATGCGGTTGTTTTTGATTCTATTGATTGAAATTACAGAATCAAATTGTTGAGGAAAACGCTCTTGCCCTCCGCTAAAATATTTCTTCTAATAGTATTTTAGGATTTAATATCATATCTCCGATTTCAGTTACTTCGATAAGATTTTCTTTTTTCATTTTAGTCAATGTACGACTAACTGTTTCCCTTGTTGTTCCAATCATACTAGCAAGATCTTTGTTGGTGAATTCCGATTTCAGAAGGATTCGTCCATCCTCATACTCAGTCCCGTATTTATCGGCTAATCTAACTAGTAGCTTGATGATTTGCTCATAAGTATTATTTAAAATCTGTTCTTCGAGTCTATCCTGCAAATCGATTATTTTTTCACCGAGGACTTTAAATACTTTAATACATAAATGGGGATTATCAATAAGGACTTTTTCAAACTGGTCAATCGGTACAACTACAAGCTTTGTTTTTTCAAGTATTTCGGCAAATGCTGGGTATTCTCCTTTTCGGAAGAAACCCACGTGAGGGAACATTTCCCCAGACTTTAAAATAGCAACAATTTGTTCTCTGCCACTGGAGTCGCTTTTATAAATCTTTACTTTGCCTTCATATATAAAATAAACATTGTTAAGTGGATCGCCTTGTAAAAAAACATGATTATTCTTTTTGAATTCCCGGGAAATTGAAATATCAACAATTTTTGAAAGCTCTTGGTCATCTAACTCCAGGAATAAGGAAAATTTTGATAAAACTAATTTAATTTGATCTTCTCTCATCATTACACCTCAGTTTACATGCCTGTCGTCTTTATATTGTAACAAAAAATCAAGAAAAAACATCAATTTTCGACAAAATCCTGCCTATGTTTTTCGGTTTTTCTTCATTACAATAGTAAAAAGTAAAAATGGTTCTAAAAAGATTTGTTGTGTTCGCTTTTTTTACGAACGTTTATTCGATACAATGTGAATATCGAGGTGAGACCGTTGAAAATAAGAAAAAGCTTACAAGAAGTTATTTCATTATTAAAAGAGAACGATAAAACCAAGCACAATATTGTCCATTGGCACACAATTGCCGAAAAGGAAGCAAAAACTGTTCCTTTGTCACCTAGCATTCACCCTTTATTAGCTAAAGCATTGGAAAAGAGAGGAATCAATCGTTTATATACTCACCAATCCACTGCTTATGAGTCTGTTATAAAAGAAAAATCAATTGTTGCGGTAACTCCGACAGCTTCAGGTAAAACCTTATGCTATAATTTGCCAGTTATTCAAACCCTGTTAAATGACTCCCATGCTCGAGCACTTTATATGTTTCCAACCAAAGCATTAGCACAGGATCAAAAGAGTGAGTTGAATGAACTGATTCAGGATGGTGACTTAAATCTTAATTGTTACACATATGACGGTGATACGGCAGCAAATATCCGTCAAAAGGTTCGGCGTGCTGGACATATTGTTATTACCAATCCAGATATGCTTCATTCTGCTATTCTACCCCATCATACCAAATGGGTTTCACTTTTTGAAAATCTAAAGTTTGTTGTGATTGATGAACTCCATATTTATCGTGGTGTATTTGGTAGTCATGTTGCTAATGTTATTCGCCGTTTGAAAAGAATTTGTCAATATTATGGTAGCAATCCAGTATTTATTTGTACTTCAGCGACGATTGCCAATCCGCTAGAATTGGCAGAGAAATTAACGGAGCAGAAGATGACCTTGATTGATAATAATGGAGCTCCTAGTGGTAAGAAGCACTTTGTGTTTTATAATCCTCCGGTAATCAATAAACCATTAAATATTCGGAGAAGTGCTACCTTAGAAACAAAACAACTGGCAGGGGAATTGTTGAAAAATAAAATTCAGACAATCGTGTTTGCTAGAAGTAGGGTTCGGGTTGAAATCCTTCTTACATATTTAAAGGAATTAGTTAAATACCAATTAGGGCCTAAATCAATTAGAGGTTATCGGGGTGGATACTTACCTACTGAACGAAGAGAAATTGAAAGAGGACTTCGTTCAGGAGAAATATATGGAGTGGTAAGTACGAATGCTCTAGAGCTCGGTGTCGACATCGGTCAGCTACAAGTTTGCATTATGACCGGATATCCCGGCTCGATTGCTAGCGCCTGGCAACAAGCCGGGAGAGCGGGTAGGCGCCATGATGAGTCATTAGTTATTCTAGTTGCCAGTTCAAATCCGTTAGACCAATACGTGATTCAAAATCCAGATTATTTTTTTGGGAAAAGTCCTGAAACAGCTAGAATTAATCCCGATAATTTGGTAATTTTGCTTGACCATATGAAATGTGCAGCATACGAATTGCCATTTAAGCAGAGTGAGAATTTTGGAAAAGTAGAAACAGAAGAAATATTAGAATTCTTAACGGAGGAACGAGTTCTTTTTCAAAATGGAGATAAATGGTATTGGATGAATGATTCCTTTCCAGCCCATAACATAAGCTTAAGATCCGCTTCACAAGAAAATGTCGTGATAATTGATCAAACCGTGACAGGTAATTCAAAGGTAATAGGCGAAATGGATCGCTTCTCCAGCATGACCTTACTCCATGAAGAAGCTATTTATCTTCACCAAGGCATTCAATTTCAGGTGGAGAAACTCGATTGGGAAGAAAAGAAAGCTTTTGTTCGCGAGGTAGAAGTGGATTATTTCACCGATGCTAATTTAGCTGTGGAGTTAAAGGTTTTAGACATTGACAAAGAGCGATCAAATCCTGCCTGGAGTTTGGGATATGGCGATGTAAGTGTCCGGGCAATGGCGACTATTTTTAAAAAAATTAAATTTGAGACGCATGAAAATATCGGCTCAGGGCCTATTCACTTACCTGAGGAAGAACTCCATACAAGTTCCGCTTGGATTTCTTTTAATGATGATTCACATCAATTTAGTGAAAAGCGTTTAGAGCAGGGTTTAATCGGTGCGGCACATGCGTTAAAATCAATCGTCCCACTATTTGTTATGTGTGATCCTCAGGATGTTCATATTATTCCTCAGGTTAAGGCTGCACATAGTGAAAAACCAACAATCTTTTTCTATGATCGTTATCCAGGAGGAATCGGTCTTAGTGAAAAGATATATGGTGGAATTGAGTTTGTCCTTGAAGAAACTAAGCGGATGATTGAACATTGTCAATGTGAACATGGTTGTCCATCCTGCGTCGGAATGGACACTCAAAGCGAATCTATAAAAAAAGATGTATTAAAAATATTGAGACTATTGTTGCCATCAGCAAGTTAGTGGAGGAAGAAACAAAATGTCACTTAAGAAAAAATTGAGTCGGCTAAAACCGCATATTGGTGGTACAGAAAATAAAAAGCCAGTAGCTAGTCCACTTGCTAACACATCGATTCCTTTTCTAGATGAATGGGAAAAGGAGCAGGTTAGTCCCTATTATTTTGATAATGATTATTGCCTGGTTAGAAAAATTTCCTATCCCTTAAGTTATAAGTTTGGCAAATACTCATTTCTTGATTTGTTTACTGCCGTTAATGATTGGAATGAATCAGAGATTACTCACCCGCTCTCGGCAAAAGGGCACAAGCCTGAGGATTTGTTCTTCTTTGATACGGAAACAACTGGATTAGGTGGGGGGACAGGAAATACGATTTTTTTACTTGGCCATGCTAGGGTTTGTGACAATCAAATCATTGTCAAACAGCACATCCTACCCCATCCTGGTGCCGAGGTAGCCTTATACCAAAGCTTTTTAGAAAGCGTGGATTACAGGACGCTTGTGACCTATAATGGACGGGCTTTCGATTGGCCACAAGTAAAAACAAGGCATACCTTAGTTAGGGATCACGTACCGAAGCTTCCGGAATTTGGCCATTTTGATTTATTACACGCTGCCAGAAGAATGTGGAAACATAAGTTAGAAAAGCTAAAGCTATCGATTGTCGAAAAGGAAGTTCTGGGGATTGATAGAATAGATGATGTCCCAGGATTTTTAGCACCAATGATTTATTTTGATTTCTTAGAGAGAAAAAATCCGGAAGGTTTACTTGGTGTTATCAAACACAATGAACAAGATATTTTATCGTTGATTTCATTATATATCCATTTGTCTTTCCAACTCCTTCGAAAAGATACGGAGCAAACGGCTAATGAAACCTATGAAGTTGGTAGATGGTATGCTGCTCTTGGTCAATCAAGTCAAGCTAAAGATGCCTTCAGCCAGTTAGCTAATGGGAATACTAAAGAGTCTATCAAGGCGATGCATGCCCTAGCATTTGAACATAAACGAAGTAAAGAGTGGGACGAAGCAGTTATATTATGGCAAAAGGTTGCAGAAGGCGGTACGCCTTTTATGCAAAAAGAGGCCTGCGTGGAACTTGCAAAAATTTATGAACATAGGCAAAAAGATATTAATTTAGCTATTAAATTCACCCAAAAAGCCAGTAGCGTTTATTCTGCAACCACTAGCAGAAAAGATAATCCCGTGGATTTGGAAATAGAAAAACGATTGAATCGACTATATAAAAAAAGGCCATCGAATTAGTAAAAGAATACAATTATTTTTTAGCGAAAAAGCAGATTGGATATTTGTGACAAAAAGTTCACAAATACGATTAAGTCGCTATTGTATGTGCATGGTGAACCAGTTACAATTTAATCTTGTATGGATTGTTTATCGAATAATATTTTGGAGCTGGTACCGTGTATAAAACGATTTTGTATTTGTTTTTTGCTGTCATTTGTTTAACTGCATTATTGTTTACTAATTTTAAAGATAGTTTTTACAGTATACTATAAATCAAGTTGCCGTTCGTTATTTTGATATAATGATATTTAATTGAAAAACACTGTTGTGTATCATGTTTATAGGGTTCGAAAAGTAGTAGTGCTGCCTACTTAATTTATTAATATATAATTTAGGTGTTTTCATTAGTACAAGATTCCTCTCCTTATCATAGATTATTAATGTAAATAGTCTATAATAAAGAAAGGAGAAGGTTAAATATGCACATGCACAATTGCAAATGTGTAGTTTGTCAACCGATTGTTCATCCAACAAAATGTTGTACAAATCACACATGTACAAATTATGTAGTACCTCATATTCATCCATCCCATACTACAAACGTGAATCATGAATTTTATGCACATCAACATTATTATCCGCATACTCAATCATTTCAAAATGAAGTGAGTCACCAACATTTTAATGCTGGCGGGTCATGTCCAGGTGCTTTCCAAGGTGTAAGACCTAGACCGTTTTGGAGATCATAATTTAGAAAAACTCAAGGTGACAGAACAATTGTCAAATTGCTTTTTCTTATACACTAATTAATAAGCAAGGGCACTATGCCCTTGCTTAATTTTGATTTGTTACCAAATTTGAATACATATATTGAATTTTGATGATATTCTATATCCATGGGTTCCTAAGTAAAACTTGGCAAATTTACCGAAAAGGAGTTTTCATTAGTTTGGTTAAAGTAGTCGCAGTCTCAGGTTATAAACCTTTTGAACTTGGTCTCTTTCAACAAAACCATCCCGGAATTGGCTTTATCAAAACGGCGATTCGAAAAGAATTAGAAAGTTTATTAGATGAAGGATTAGAGTGGGTTATTATTAGTGGACAATTAGGCACCGAGCTATGGGCAGCTGAAGTGGTTTTTGAGCTGCAAAACGAATATCCCCATTTGCAGCTGGGCGTGATAACGCCATTTTTAAAACAAGATGAAAGCTGGAAGGAACAAAACAAAGAGTGGTACGAATCAGTGGTCGCTCAGGCCGATTTTGTGGATTCCATTACTAAGAAACCTTATGAAGGTGCTTGGCAATTTCGCTTAAAGAATCAATTTTTTGTTGAAAAAAGTGAAGGACTTTTACTCTTATATGACACAGAGAAGGATGGGAGTCCAAAATTTCTATATGAAACAGCACGTAATTACCAGCAAAGTCATACTTATGAAATTAAATTAATTGGATTTTATGACTTGCAAATTTTAGCTGAAGAAGAGCAGGAAAAATTAAGAGAAAACGAGTATTAATTACTATAGGCAAAGAAAAATTGACAAAATGCTTTTTTTTTGGAACAATATAATTTGATGAATGGGGATACATGAGGTGAATGTTATGCTTTCTGATAAAGTAAAGTTAACGGCAAAGGATATTTTAGAAAAAGAGTTTAAATCAGCTATGCGTGGTTACAAACCAGAAGATGTTGACAAATTTTTAGATTTTATCATTAAAGATTATGAAACATTTCATCAAGAAATTGAAGATTTACAACAAGAAAATTTACGGCTGAAGAAACAATTAGAAGAATCTTCTCGTAGACCAAATCAACAAACTACAGCTGTTGGTACGACTAATTTTGATATTTTGAAACGTTTATCAAATTTAGAAAAACATGTTTTTGGAAGTAAGCTTTACGAATAGAATTTCAAAATTTATCCTGTTTTGAAATAAATACCATTGCGATTATTCCTTTGATTGCATATAATACTAATTGTCTTCTTTAATAACGTTCGGGTAATCGCTGCAAATTGTTCTGCAATTTGTAGAGGAAAGTCCATGCTCGCACAAGCTGAGATGCTCGTAGTGTTCGTGCCTAGCCAATTCATAAGCTAGGGCAGCTAGGCTTTTGCTTGGCTGACGGCTGGGAAAATGCCTAAGTCCTTCATGGATATGGCATGAATACCTTTAAAAGTGCCACAGTGACGTAATCTCTTTAGAAATGAAGAGGGTGGAACGGGTAAACCCCACGAGCGAGAAACCCAAATTATGGTAGGGGCGCTTTCTCTTAGGAATTGAACGAGGAGAAGGACAGGTTGATTTCAACCTGTAGATAGATGATTACCACCGGAGTACGAGACTAAGGTCGTTTGCAGTACAAAGGAACAGAACATGGCTTACAGAACGTTATTAAAGGATATTATGAGTGTATTGAATTCTGGCTCTCCTTTTTGGAGAGCTTTTCTTGTATTTATTAAGAAAAAGGTCAATAATGATTATTGTACATAAATGTATTAAACCAATAAGGGTGAAAATATGGAAAAATTTGATTTAATTGCAACGTCCGCAATGGGACTCGAGGCATTGGTTGCTAAAGAAGTTCGTGATTTAGGCTATGAATGTACCGTTGAAAACGGAAAAATTTCCTTCAAAGGTGATGGACGTGCCATTGCTCGTACCAATCTATGGCTTAGGACAGCAGACCGAATTAAGCTAAAAGTGGGAGAATTTCGAGCAACAAGTTTTGATGAATTGTTTGAAAAAACAAAAGCGTTACCATGGGAAAAATTCTTGCCGGAAGACGCTGAATTTCCTGTTTCCGGAAAATCAGTAAAATCAAAATTATTCAGTGTTTCTGATTGCCAAGCCATTGTTAAAAAGGCAATCGTAGATCGGCTGCAAAAACAATATAAAAAAACATCCTGGCTTTCAGAAAGTGGCCCTTTATTTAAAATAGAAGTGGCTCTATTAAAGGATATTGCCACCATCACGATTGATACAAGTGGAGTAGGATTACACAAGCGCGGATATCGTGTTGACCAAGGTGAGGCTCCATTAAAAGAAACACTTGCCGCAGCATTAGTAATGGTAACAAATTGGACACCTGACCGTCCGTTTATCGATCCCTTCTGTGGTTCAGGAACGATTCCAATTGAAGCTGCTTTAATTGGTCAAAATATTGCTCCAGGGTTTAACCGAGAATTTGTATCGGAGACCTGGCCGTTGATTTCCGCAAATATTTGGGATGAAGTGAGGCTTGAAGCTGAGGACTTAGCGAACTATGATCAACCTCTGAATATTACTGGTAGCGATATTGACCATCGCATGGTTAAAATAGCTCAGGATAATGCATTTGAAGCTGGACTAGGCGATCTGATTACCTTTAAACAGATGAGGGTGCAAGACCTTACGGTGAAGCAGGATAATGGAGTTATTATCGGGAATCCCCCATATGGCGAACGTCTAGGGGAAAAAGAGGCCGTTGAAAAAATGTATCGTGAAATGGGTCAAACATTTTCTCCATTAGATACTTGGTCGATTTATATTCTAACTTCCCATCCGCATTTTGAAACTTTATATGGGAAACCAGCGACTAAATTAAGAAAATTGTTTAATGGGTTTATTCGAACCGATTTATATCAATATTGGGGAAAAAGACCTTCGCGCTCTAGAGAATAGGCATAAATCAAAGGGAAATTGACGAGAATACGATCATTCAATTAGGCTCTTTTCTCAAACTTTGTTGCTTTTTAAGATGGAAACGGAGTGTTTAGACAGTAAAACAGCCAACATTTGTGAGAAAAGAGCTGCAAATTTACTTTCAAGCGACAAAATAGCTGTTAACTAGTTAAAATCGGGTTTAAGATTTTAACAACAATCTTTACGAAAATAGCCTTTAATTAACACAAAAAGGGACTGTATCCCGATAGGGGCAGGTCCCTTATTTTCTGTTTAGGGTAGTAAATATATATGTCAAGTTCAAGCGGTTCAAGCTCGATGGAGGTGAGTTCAAATAACCTCAAAAGCTATCCAAGGCCCTTGTGCTTTTCTTTTTGGAGGAAGTATATGCAAAACAGATTACCTTTTACATTAACCAAAACCGAATCATTTTACGATCGTTTAAACGACTGGATTGGCGATGTTTTTTATGACATCTTGCCTGAAGCAGGTTTTGAGCTCCGGGATGAGCAAATTTACATGGCTTTTCAGCTTGATAATGCTTTTAAAGAAAAAAAGGCAATCTTTGCCGAGGCTGGCGTAGGAACTGGAAAAACGATTGTGTATCTTCTTTATGCGGTGTGTTATGCCAGATATACCAATAGACCAGCGATTATTGCTTGCGCAGATGAAACTCTTATTGAACAGTTAGTAAAAAAAGAAGGCGACATTTCCAAGCTCGAAGAAGCATTAGGACTTAAAATTGATGTGCGCTTAGCAAAATCAAGAGATCAATATTTGTGTTTAAATAAACTCGATACATTGGTTTTTCATGACCAGGATAGTACTCTAAGCAATGTGTATGAAGGACTCCCAGCATTCGTTCATAGTGGAGCATCCATGCAAGCATTTCAACCTTATGGGGACCGCAAGGATTATTCTGAGCTGTCTGATGAAGAGTGGAATCGAGTATCGTGGGATTCCCTCCAGGATTGCTTCAGCTGTGATAAACGGCACCGCTGTGGCCAAACATTACACCGTGAGTATAATCGGAGCGGCGGAGATTTAATTATTTGCTCCCAGGATTTTTATATGGAGCATGTGTGGACAAAGGAGTCACGAAAACGTGAGGGACAGTTACCCCTGCTTCCAGAAGGAAGTTGTATCGTTTTTGATGAGGGGCATCTGTTGGAATATGCAAGTCAAAAGGCATTAACCCACAAAATGACTGATCAAACGCTTGAAACAATTTTAACTAAAGTAGCTGGCAATGATATCCGTGAAAAAACCCTTTATATTATCGACAATGCCATTATTCTAAGTGATCGGTTCTTTAGCGAGTTGACGAATTCTTCAACACAAACCGTTGGTTCAGAAAAGATGACAATTATTAAATCGCAACAAGTTATGAATCATGGGAGGAAACTTTTAGAAACTCTCCAATCTCTTGAAGAGGAGTTAGTTTTTGAAAGCGAGCTTTTTGTTATTAATGACTATGATTTAAAAATTGTTGAAGAATATTTAGATCAAATAACCTATTCCTTAACGTTGTTTCTAGGCAAAAATAACGGAATTACTTGGTTTGAAGAAAACGATGGAGAGCGAACGCTAGTCATCATGCCGCGATTAGTAAAAGATATTATGAAAGATGAAGTTTTTTCTATTGATAAGCCGTATATTTTTTCATCGGCAACCTTGTCCGAAAGTAAATCCTTCGAATATATGGCCAATAGTTTAGGCATAGAAAAGTATTTATCATTTTCGGTGGATTCTCCATTTGATTACGAAGAAAATATGAAAATTCATATGCCGAAATTTAGCCATGATGATTTAAAGGAAAAAGCTGAGTATACTTTGAGTCAGCTTAAAGTCTCTAAAGGCGGGGCGTTAGTTCTATTTACCAATAAAGCTGAATTATCCTTTTTTAAAGAATATAGCCAAGGGAAATTAGACTATCCAACTTATTTTGAGGGCGATGGCGAAATAAGTTCGCTAGTTTCCCACTTTCAAAATGATCCTGATTCAATTCTTTGTGCGGTTCATTTATGGGAAGGACTTGACATACCAGGAGATTCTCTTCGTCACGTAGTCATGTTTTCATTGCCGTTTCCGCCGCATGATCCCGTTTTTATGGCGAAAAGAGAGGGAAAAGAAAACCCATTTTTAGAAGTGGATCTTCCTTACATGCTATTAAGACTGCGCCAAGGAATTGGTAGGTTAATTCGGACAAGCACTGATAAAGGTACAGTGGATATCCTTATTGATCAAGATTTAGACCAACACATAATCGAGAAGATAGTTGGGGTATTACCAGTAAAGATAAGCTAAAATCGTCAGTCTGTTATAGCGTTACCAAAAAAAGCACGGCATGGTAGTGGGGTATACTACCGCGCCGTGCTTTTTTTACATTTTCTTATCATCTACCTAGTTGTCTTTTTGCCTCTTCTGTCATTTTTTCTGGAGTCCATGCCGGCTCCCACACGAGGTTTACCACTGCATCATCAATTTCTTCGATATCTTCTAGACTATACCTCACACCACTGGTGATACTGTCGTGTAAAGGACAACCAGGTGTTGTTAAGGACATTGTCACTACAGCTTTTCTGGGTGTTGACAACTCAACATCGTAGATTAAACCTAGGTCGACAACATTAATCCCAAGTTCTGGGTCAAGTACCTTTTTTAATTGTTCATAAACTTTATCTTTAAGCTCCAACGTAATTCCTCCTAATTTATAGCCCTATTAATAGAGTTTATTTTTTTCTTTTTAAGCTGGTTTGTTGATTTCCGCTCCAGCCACTTCGCGCACCTTAGGGCGGTAGAGGGGAGCCTCCTAGTCGCTTTGCGCCTGTGGAGTCTCCCCTGCCCCGTACT
>CALCRD010000167.1 GCA_937894355.1 uncultured Bacillus sp. | reverse complement strand
TATCACCTAGATTTTATGAACATTTGCACCCATGCTCCGTGATAAAAACCCACACCGATACAATTGTAACTTGAATTTAATATGTTAGCTCTGTGACCTGACGAATTCATCCAAGAATTCATAACCTCTTGTGGTGTGGTTTGTCCTTTGGCAATGTTTTCCCCTGCTGCTGAATAGGAAATTCCAAAAGTTTTTAACATATCAAATGGCGAACCGTAGTTGGGACTTGTATGTGAAAAATAATTTGAATTAATCATATCCTGTGCTTTTTTTTGAGCGACACTTTTTAAATCCGCTCTATGTGTAAGCGGGGCTAAACCATTCTTCGCTCTTTCTGCATTCACCAGCTTTGCTACCTGATCTTCAAAGGAATTAGGACTTGAAGCAGAAGCTTTTAAGCGGATGATCTCTCCGACATGCATGTTCAATGGCTGAACATTTGGATTTAAAGCCATAAGTTGCTTGTAATCAAGTCCATATCGTTGAGCAATAAACCAAAATGAATCTCCTTTATAAACTTTATAAAATTCAAATGGTGGCTCTTTAAACGTTTTAATCTGAGCTTGCGAAAACGCTGGCAGTGATAGAAACATGATTACCATTGACAGGAGTATTTTCTTTATCATTTTAACGCCTCCAAATTAACCATTACTTTAGTGATCTTAACGCCTACCTCCTAATTATTTTCCTTAACACTTTGTTTTAGTCAGGATAATTAATCCTAAAGTTCCAAACATTAATGGTAAGACATTTTTTCTGTTGAATGTATTTTGTAGTGAAAGTGAGGAGAATTTTTTTGAAAAAGCTTATAAAAATCGGAATTGCCATCATACCAATATTCATCATCGGACATTTCACCCAAAATTGGCCATTTGTATATGGAGGACTCACCGAATTTGCCCTATTTGCCGTAATCTTTTTCCAGGAAATTAAAAGGTAGGATTTTTAGATAATAACCTTTTGTACAAGCTAAAAAAGCACAGATTCTCTTTTTGGAGAAATCATGCGCTTTTATAAAACATTAATACTGAGGAAATCCGAGGGTTTTTGGTTTTCGAAAACTTCTTTTACTTTGTCTAGTGCTTCAATTACCTCATATAAGTTTGGTTCCTTTGCCCTATTAATAGCGGTTGCTCTTTGTACTCGGTCATAAACAATTTTTTTCATGATCGGATGATACCCTAAATGCCGGCATAAGATTATTTGGTGGCTCTGCTCGGTCGGAACCACTTCCTGACTGATCATTTTTTTCACCTTTTTCATTAATATACCGCTAAACAATAAATAGGGAATCACATAAATTTGCTGCGAATGACTTTTTTGCGCAAATTGCAAAGCTGTTTCCAAACTAGGTTTTGCTGCAGTTAGAAAACAAGCTTCTACCCTTAATCCTAGGCGTCGCTTTAACATATCAACAATTTCCGTTAAATCTGCTACCACTGCCTGATCGCTACTACCTCTTCCTACCAATAAAATCAACGCATCTTTACTCAATTTATGGTTCGTTTCTACTATCCGTTGAACGAGAATATCGGTGATGGCTGGATGGACACCAATAGGTTTTCCATACTTGATTTTTATATCTGGAAAAAGACTACTCAATCTAGCTATTTCGTTTGGGATGTCAGTCTTGGCATGACCCGCCGTAAGCAATAAAACTGGGATGGCAATAATTTCAGTTGCACCTTTTGCGACACATTCCATAAAACCCGCTTCAATTGTTGGAGAAGCCAATTCAAGAAAACAATACTCTTGGATAGGAGCGAGATTTTCGGACATGCAACTGCGAATAAAGTCTACAGCTTGGTCCTGTGCCTGTTGTACACGGCTTCCATGACAAATGTAAAGTACTGCTTTCATATTTAATATACCTCGCTGATTGCTTGCGTTTCTTTCATTTGAAGCTTCTCAAACCAATTTATTTTTTCTCTCATTTTCACTACTTCTCCAATGATAATCATACAAGGATTCTCGATTTTTTCACGAGAAGCTGTTTCAACAACGTTTCCAAGCGTGCAAACTATTGTTTTTTGCTCTGGTAAAGTCCCCCAATGAATGATAGCTACTGGTGTATCCTGTTTTTTTCCATTATGCAGTAATTTTTCTTGAATATAGGGAAGATTTTTCACTCCCATGTACACTGCTAACGTGTCGATTCCTTTAGCAAGATGCTCCCATTTTGTATCATCGGTAAAATCAGCTTTGCGATGACCAGTAACGACCGCAAAGGATGAGCCAAAATTTCGATGTGTAACTGGAATTCCAGCATAGGCTGGGGCTGCTATTCCTGCTGTAATACCCGGAATCACTTCAAATTCAATTCGATTATTTGCTAGGGCTTCTGCTTCCTCCCCACCTCGACCAAAAACAAACGGATCTCCACCTTTTAGTCTGGTAACAACTTTACCTTTTTTAGCATACTTAACTAAAAATGCGTTGATAGTTTCTTGTTGCAGGGCATGATAATTTGGCAGTTTTCCACAAAAGATTAATTCAGCGTTGGGTTTGGCATAGCTCAGTAACTCCTTGTTTACCAAACGATCATATAGAATTACCTCGGCTTCTTTAATGCATCTTAGTCCCTTAACAGTAATCAACTCCGGATCCCCAGGACCGGCTCCAACTAAATAAACTTTTCCCATATCTTTTCACTTCTTTCCACAAAATTAAATAATTGACTCATCACGTGATATCACAAAACCTGCGCCTTTTTTGATGATCCTTTTCTCATATAAAACAATATCTTCCACAACAGGAAGCTTTAAAAAGTGACTTTCAAGCTCGATATCAGCTTGGTTAAAAGCCTGCTCCTCATTCTCTGCTGCAACAACAACATGAACCAATCCACTATCCAACTTCACTTCAAACCTATAGAGATTCATTTAAAAATTCACCTTTCTTTTTAAAACAGCCCCACCGCTTAGGACGGCGGAGCCTTAATTTTTTACACTGCGACACTATTTAAAATGCTGTCAAATTGCTCTTGAATTTTACCTATTCCAATCCGATTAACAAAATCAAAGAACAGCTCCCCAGGAAGCTTTGTTTCTTTAAAAAATAACAATAGTCCTTTTACAACTTGTTCTAATTGGACAGCTTCGACTTTTCCTTTTAACTTTTCGTTGAATTTCGCACCTTTATTAAGTGTTCCACCAACATAAACTTCAAAAGCCTCTACCAGTTCTCTGTTTTTATTACGTGTTTTAACTCCATGTAAACCTAAATCAGCAATATTTCGTTGTCCGCAAGAGTTTGGGCAGCCAACCATATGAATTCGTACAGGAACATCAAGATTAATTTCCTCATCCAAATTTTCCGCGATATTTTTCATTCTGTTTTTTGTTTCCACTAAAGCCAAATTGCAATATTCACTTCCTGTGCACGAAACGGTGTACCCAAGAATTTTGTTCGGTGCAATCGGGAACTTTTTAAACAACTCTTCTTTTAAAACTTCTTCCACATTCTCATTTGGAATATTTGGAATCACAATATTTTGCGAGTTACAATTGCGGATTTCACCATTCCCATATTTTTTCGAGATTCGGGCTAGCTCAATCACATCATCTGGTGTTAACCGTCCAACAGGTATATTCACACCAATATAGTTGAGATCAGCTTGTTTTTGCCTATGAACTCCATAGAAATACCCAGCATTCCAATCTTTTTGGGCATCTTCTCCACTTGTAGGTAATTGCCCAGTGATTTCTTCTAGTTTCTCTTTAAACTTGGTGACACCCCAATCGGCAATTAAGAATTTCAAGCGGGCGCGATGACGTTTTTCACGGTAGCCATTGTCGCGATAAATAGTCGTGATTGCTACTGCTACCTCTAACGTTTTTTCCGGTAGGACGAATATGTCTAAAGTTTCTGCTAAAAATGGAGCTGAAGATAATCCGCCGCCAACCTTTACGTTAAAACCAGCAATCTTCTCACCATTAATTTCTTTATATGCCGGAACAAATGAAAGGCAATTTATCTCTGCATTTGAGGCATTATTTACATTGGAACTAATAGAAATTTTGTATTTTCTCGGCAAGTTGGAAAAATCCTCATTAAATTGGAAGAAATCATAAACTTCCTTTACAATCTCTCTTGTATCGAATAATTCGTCAGGGTCAACGCCTGATAATGAATTACCGACAATATTTCTAGTAATATCACCGCAAGCTCCAGCCGTAGACAGGCCAACACTCTCTAATCGGGTATAAATATCAGGGATTTGGTCAATTGTTAACCAGTGGAATTGAATCGCTTGGCGAGTCGTAATATCGTAAACACCACGACCATAATCCTTAGCGATATCTGCTAAAATAATCGCCTGCTCATTTGTTAAGACGCCTGATGGGACGCAAACCCGCATCATGAAATAGCCGTCTTCCTTTGGTTTTTGTAGATAAAGACCCGCCCATTTAAACATATCCCATTCTTCAGTTGGTATTGAGCTAAAGCCATTTTTCGCATAAAATGGGATGTCATCAAAGATCTTTAGAGCATCTTTTTGCAGCTTTCTTAGTTCCGTTTTATTTAGCTTGGGATCATTGGCCCAAATTTTTTCGTATGCCATTCTTTTTCCTCCCCCGTTTATTAAATCGCATTTTTTGAAGACAAATAGTTGATTATTTGCTCTGCGCACTCATCAACAGTAAATAGATTCGTATTAACCTCTAACTCTGGATTTATTGGTTCCTCATATGGTGAATGAATTCCTGTAAAGTCTGGGATAAGACCTTTTCTTGCTTTATCATAAAGGCCCTTTGGATCACGACTTTCGCATTCTTCAAGCGGGCAATTCACATAGATTTCAACGAATTCATCCTCTTCAAGCAAACTGCGAACAAGCTGCCGATCTGCCACAAATGGAGAAATGAATGCGGTTAACACCACTTGACCACTATCAACAAATAGCTTAGAAACTTCGCCAATTCTGCGAATATTTTCCGTTCTATCCTGATCTGTGAACCCCAGGTCCTTATTCAAACCATGACGGACATTGTCACCGTCTAGCACATAATTTCGAATGCCTTGCTCGTACAGCCGCTGTGCTAATGCATTGGCAACCGTAGACTTACCGGAGCCAGATAATCCTGTGAACCAAAGTACAAAGCTTTGATGTCCATTTTGGTTTCTTCGAGCATGTTTCGATAAAGATGATTCATGCCATGTGATATTTGTATTTTTAGCCAAAATAATCCTCCTTTTTACAACGGTTATGCTTCAACAGCCGCATGTTTCCGTAACCCTTCGATTAATACTTCTATTACTTCTTTACGACTGAAGGTACTTGGTGGTATTTCTCCGTTACGAAGTAATTCCCGCACCTTTGTTCCTGACAAAATAACATGATCTTCTTTTCCATGTGGGCAAGTTTTTGTTGAAGCCATGTTTTCGCATTTTGTGCAATAGAAACTATGTTCAAAGAAAAACAGGTTAATTCCCAATTCCTCTGTAGTAAAATTGTTGAAAATTAGTTGTGCATCGTAAGTACCGTAATAATCACCAACACCAGCATGGTCACGACCAACAATGAAATGAGTGCAGCCATAGTTTTTTCTTACCATTGCATGAAAAATTGCTTCTCTAGGGCCTGCATAACGCATCGCTGCCGGGAACACCGCTAAAAATACTCGGTCCTCTGGGTAATAATTTTCAAGGAGTACTTCATAGCTTTCCATTCGAACATCTGCTGGTATATCGTCAGATTTTGTTTCACCTACAAGTGGATTTAAAAACAAACCATCTACTGCTTCTAGAGCGGTTTTTTGAATATACTCATGGGCACGATGAACAGGGTTTCTTGTTTGAAAACCAACGACTGTTTTCCAACCTTTTCTAGCAAAAGTTTCTCTGGTTTCAGATGGATCTAAATAATAGCTTTGAAATTCTTGTCTAGCTAAACGCTTTACTAGCGTAATTTTTCCGCCAATATAAATATTACCGCGGTCAAAAAGTTTTTTTACACCAGGATGAGCAAGATCAGCTGTTTGATAAACAGATTCTGCTTCTACCACTTTGTCTGGTTCGAAAACATCAGAGACAGTTATGACTGCATATGTATCTTCTTTATACACAAGTCTATACTCCTCACCGATTTTCACGGATTTTGCCTGCTCTTCCGTTACAGGAAGCGTAATCGGAATACTCCAAACGTTCCCATTAGCTAAGCGCATTTCCTTTACCACTGATTGATAATCTTCTTTGCTAAAAAAACCTTCAATTGGACTATATGCACCCGTTCCAATTAACTCCAAATCACTTAAAGCGATATTATCAATTTCGATTGATCCCACAATATTTGAGTAATCATAATTCGGGTTCCACCGATTTATCAATGTTCCACCATGAGGTATGCTTAATACCATCATAAATTCCCCCTTTTATTGAATTCTTTTTTGTTGGTTTTTGTATTATTCGCATAGTTTTACTTGGTTTTAAACCTTGACTTTCCCATTAATTTTTTTACATCTCTATTAAACTAAATTCCGCCGCCTTCTTCATAAATGGTTCTTGAATCTTCTTTAATCGTCTTTATTAGGCTAATTACTCCTAGGGTAGCAGCAATTACACTGAAAAGAACAATAACTGAATAGAGATCACTATCAACAAACAGCTTTACCAAACCATAAGAAATGACAAGTGATAAAATCGGTGACACAATCCAAACCTTTAAAATTTTGCTTATGATATTCTTTTTTAAAGCTGCTAGGCCATTTTGTACAGTACCAATCCCAATTATGGCAGTGCTTGTTACTTGGGTAAGGGGCACAGGCAAACCAAAGATTGAAGCTAAGGTTACTAAGAAAGCTCCCGTCCCCGAAACTGCCCCTCCCTCTAGTAGGGAGAACCTGGTAATCTTTTTACCATTTGTTTCCAACACCCTACCGCCTAGCGTTATGGCACCAATTGCGATGAAAAATCCACCGACGATGGTTCCGGTGTTAATAGAGATTAATCCAGCTCCAACCATAGGACCTGCTGCATTGGCAACATTATTCATACCGGCTGAAAAGGCTTCAAAAAATCCAATAATAATAACAAATAGCGATAATAGCGGCCTGTGTTTTTGAGAGCTTATTACTGGATACCTTTTTTCTATTCTTTTGATTAACTTCCCTAAAATAATCGCTATTACAAAGGCAATGGCAGGAATAATAACCCAAAAGCTAGCTATAACTAAGATATTATCGATAAACAATGCTTTATTGGCGACTCCAACTCCAACTACAGAACCAACGGTGATCTCACTAGTCGAAAGCGGGATTCCAATTAAATTGGCAATAAATAAGGAAAGTGCGGCAGATGATAATATGATTAAAACCACTTTTGCCGTCAATAACGATTGCGGGATAATATTTGAGCCAATTGTTTTGGTTACTTCACTCCCACCAATAACCGCACCTAAGAATATTGCAGTTCCACACAGTAAAAGAGCTTTTTTTCGGCTGGAGATTGCTCCAGATCCATAGGCTACACTAACCGAAGCCGCTGCCCCACTTGCTCCAATGTTCATTGCGAAAAAGAGTGCCACTACACCTGCTAAATAAGTTAATATCATAGTCGTTTACCTCTTATAGATGAAGTCCGCATTCAGTTTTTCCTGTCCCATTCCATCTTCCAGACCGTGTGTCCTCTGCATGTAAAACAGAAGTTGTGCATGTTTTGCAGCCTATACTCGGGTAGCCATTGTCGTGAAGGGAATTATATGGTAAGCCATTCTTGTGCGCGTATCTCCAAATATCCTTCCACGTCCAATGAATTAATGGACAAATTTTGATGGATTGAAATCGATTGTCTTTATTTAAGTAATTTGTGTTTTTTCTGGTTTCCGATTGCTCGCGGCGTAATCCAGATAACCATGCAGTTGTTTTAGAAAGAACATCGTTAAGTGGGACCACTTTCCTTATGTCACAACACTTATTCGGTTCCCGAACCCACAATTCGTCCCCGTATTCTAATGCTTGTTGTTCTAAAGTTAGACTTGGCTGTTTCATTTCAATTCTTAGTTTCGGGTACTTCTCCCTCATTTGCTGAATCAACTTATAAGTCTCTTCAAAATGCAGATTTGTGTCTAAAAAGACAATTTTTGCAGAGTCGCTCACTTTTGCGATTAAATCTATTAAGACAACTCCTTCAATTCCAAAACTACAGGCATAGACAAGCTCATCCTCTTGATAATGTTCATAGGCCCATTTTAAAATTTGTAATGCACCTTTAGTTTCATCATCTTCAAAAATTTCAATCTGGGGAAAAGTTTCAAAACTGGCAAATGTCAGTTTTTCAGTCAAAATCGCACCTCCTTCTCTAATTTTTTCCTCAACCTTCTTGGTAAGCTTGAATTATTTTAAATTTTAGCACAATTAATCTAATAGTCAACACATAATTTTGATAAGTTTAGTTGGAATTAAAATTATACTTTATGTGTTTAGTGGGGATTGAACCTCAGCTCCGCATTCTTCACCACATTAAAGGAGCGGGGGACAGTCCCCCGCTCCTTTAATGTGGTGAAGTTTTCGGCCTATTTTTTTGTTATTAATGGTCTTCCGTTGTTCCAGAGAACCGAAACTTCTAGTCCAAAAAATTTGGATAGCACATCCTCTGAGATCATATCTCTAGTTAATCCTGATAAGAATACTTGTCCTTTTTTTAAGAGGAGCGTATTTTGAAAGACTGGCAATATTTCTTCAACATGATGAGTAACAAATATTATCGTCGGGCTGGCAGACCCACTATCAGCAATTTTCTCCACTGCTTCTAATACCTTCTCGCGAGCGAGGAAATCAAGTCCATTTGTTGGTTCATCTAAAATTAACAATTCCGGTTCAGCCATTAATGCCCTAGCAATTAATACCCTTTGCCTCTCACCTTGTGACAGGAGCTCATAGTCCCGATTGGCATATTCCATGCATCCCATTTCTTCTAATAAAGTAATAGCCTTTGTTCTCATTTCATCTGTTGGAGATTCATAAAGACCAATTGAGGCAAACGCCCCACTCAATACAATCTCAAAAGCATTATCATTACGATGAAATTTCTCTTGAAGACTTGAAGAAACTAGTCCAATTTTCTTGCGAAGACTCTCAGCTAGAGGGGCTTTCCCGAACTCCTTTCCAAGGACAGTAATCCTCCCCTTGGTTGGATAAAGGTAGGCGTTCAATACATTTAATAATGCCGTTTTCCCAGCCCCATTTAACCCAAACAATACCCAATGCTCGTTCTTATTTACCCGCCAATTAATATCCCGTAATATCCAAGCTCCGTCTCGCTTCAATGAGACATTTTTCAAGTCTAAAACCATGGTCTATCCCCCTCATCTCAACAAGATTATGTACTCATATAATTTTGGACTATATCTAAAAAAAGTCAATCAAAGTGAATGTTGCATGGTTTATTTTTCTGTTGGATTTTCCAATTTTAAGGAAAATAAAAAAAGTAGCATTTTGAAAATTTCAAAACACTACTTTGTTACCTATTATGATAATTTCCTATTCTGCTAAACAGGTTATATTCCATTTAACCACTTCCCTTTTTCGATTACGATCATTTAGTGTATACTTTCACTTTTTGTTTTGACTCGGCGAAAAATTTTCTTATATCCTTTTCGCTAAGCCCCATTTCTAGAGCCTCGATTATCAATTCAGCCCATTCATAATCCAACCCGGGATAGTCTTTAATACTTTCGATTTTCATACACACGCCTCCATCTTATATGAATTGGAAACGGGGACATCTTGGCATCCAAAATGACCTGCTTAAATCAAAAAACAATGCATCTTTCTTTATACCTTTGCTCTACAAAATGCAACACAACATTCTCTCTTACTCAAAAATACAAATAAAAAGCCACTTTCAAAAGAGTTCAAAGTGGTTTGGCAAGTAGGTATGTGTCTTTATTGGATTATACCATTCTTTCTTAAGATAATAAATATTTTTATTTTAAAAAAATTTTCTTACTGGGATTATTATAGTTATTAATGAAAAAACACTTATTTTTTAAAATATATTTTTTCTATCTAGCACATAAAGTATCCCACCACCTAGAACTAATCCTGCACCCAATACTACAAAATCAATTATACCACTTGCTGTCTTAGGAAGTGGCGATCCTCCTGGTGGTAGGCGTCCGTCTAGGGTATCCTCTACGTAAAACTTAAACTGAAATTCACTATTAAGTCCTTGATACTTATTTCCAAGCTCAATAGGAATCTCCACACTTAATCTTAGGTTCTCTTGGGTATTATTTTTTAAAATCCGAGAATTAATCTTATTAATATCATTTAATTTACCATTAAACAAAACCCCTGTTTGATCCTCTATCGTTAGCATTAATTCGTTATAAAAATTTTCCGATCCCTCAACAAACTGATTTGAAAAGAGGTAATTAAAATCTCTTATTCCATTATTTTTCACTGTGATTTCTTTAGTATAGATTTCTCCAGGTCGACCATTTTTAATGTCAAAAAGTACTTTTTCAGGGGTTAAAGCAATATCGATTTCATTTTGGGTCACTTGGGAATGAATAATGTTCATCGGGAAATAAATGGAATAAAGGAAACCTATAATTAAAAATATAAAAGCAACCCTATTTAACATAGTCACTCTTCATTCCCCCTCAGTGTTTTATGATTTTTAGAAAAGGTGAGAGCATTTTCCCACCTTTTCCATCCTGCATTTCTTTCTATCAATGAGTAATAATTCAAATTTACTATTCCCTCCAAGGTGCTACATCGTAAATCTCTGGTTGGGTTGCTGTATGACTGTTTTCATCTGAAGTTTTAAGACCGTCACCAATCATTCCACTTCCAGTAAGTTTTCCATTAGGACCTACTTGACTTTGATGTGTACCCATTTCTTGTCTAGCATCTAAATTGAAATCAAATTTAGCTGCCATTCCTTGTAATTTGTTTTGAGGCACACCTGTATCTTTAAAGGTAATTCTGATACGATATCTTTTACCCGCATTCGAAGTAATACCAAATGGAGCTAAATTAAGTTTCCCACCTTTAAGATATTTTGGTATGATTTTTCCATCAAATTCACCGGCGATTGCTTCTCTTAGTGTAATATCCTGGGAGTTAATAAGTAGATACCCATTTTCAAACTTAGGATCATTTACATCAACAAAGTAATCAACAACTAATGCATCTAAGAATTCATCAGCTGTAGCACCTGTTCTTAAATGATTTTTAACTTTTGCAGTAACACTCATAAATACATCCTGAATTGCCAAACTTCCTGAATTCTTTAATACAAATTGTCTTTCAAAACTGTCACCAGGTTTAATATTACTAAGGTCGAAGTTAAGTGGAAAATTCCATGCATGATCTACTGCAAGATCTAGCGTTCCTGCTGCCATTCCATTATGAATTACTGCAGCATCACTGAAGTAAGAAAGTGTTCCTCCTCCAATTAAAGATAATCCTAAGGCAGCTGAAGCGAGTCCTAAAGCAATTTTCTTCTTGACACCCATTTCCTCTTCCTCCCTTTTTTTCCTCCTAACAGAGGTATATACATTTATATTGGATCCTTATTAATATAAGGAAAGCAATCGTTAAAAAGTTGCTTGAACCTCTTTTTCATTCTTTTTGTTCATCTTGTCAATCTCTTTGATAGCTTTATAGAGTGTGACACCCGAGTATCCTAGCAATAGAATTCCTGGAAAAATCAGTAAAGCCGCTATACCATATTTTGATTTCGCAAGGTTAACTACATAACCCATATATGGAATCGTATATCCTGTATACTTTCCCACCACATTCTGTGAGAGAGTAGCATTTACATCTGGAACTTGATTATTATCTCCTTTAGTTCGATACATTTTTTGATCTCCATTATTAAATACTTCAATAACTCTGTGAGTTACTAAAGTATCTTCTTTCTCAAGAAAGGTGATAATATCAGCTTTTTTAAGGTCCTCTGGATTACTAACAAGCTTAATCACAATAATCGATCCTGTTTTAAAGGTAGGTTCCATGGATCCTGATAAAACGGATTTCATTTGGTAGCCTAAGAATTGTGGTTCCCCCCCGGATGCTTTTGAAGAGATGACTACAAAAATCATAAAGATTAATAGTACAAAAAGTAGAACTGTTAAAGTGTTGCTAGCAATTTTTAACGCCTTTTTCATAAAATCCACCTCGATCATCATACTGATTGTTCATTATCAATTAGAAATATTGGGGTTATTGTTGAATTTCTCCTTGTTGAGAGGTGTTAACTTCATCCTCCAGATTTTCATTTTCTAGTGGAACATTAGTGGTGACTTCACTGGCTTCAGATTCTTTCTCTTCTGTTTCTTCCTTTATAGTATTGGGATTTGGGTTTAACGATATCTGATTGTTAACTTGGTTTTCATCAAACTCCTCGATGTTTTTCAGTGGTTCGGTTATCTCTGGGTACGTAGCTGTGATTGAATCATTGACTGGAACTAATTCTTGGCATTTACAAACCTCAGAATATTTCTTTGCATATTCCGAATCTTTACAAAAATTATCTAAGGTTGAAATAACGCCCTCTATTTTTTCGGTGTCGTTGTAGTATGAATAGGTACCCTCTGAGATGAAGCTTGAGGAAAGGACAATCAGGTAAATTAGCCAAAGATTCAATAATAATAAGTAAAAAGGCTTTTTGTGCTTTCCAAAACCCACTTTACGCGACCAATCGTTACGATTTGGATAGTATCTCATTTGAATCCCTTCTTTTTTGTTCTTTATAGTGAACGATTATATCTAGAACGGTGACTTTTATCACTATTTTGTTCTTTTTATCGAACTCCTTACTTAGAGTATATTCCCTTTCAAATAATAATAAAAACCCGAAATTTAGTCGAATTCCCTCAATATTGGTCATTTATTGTTCTTTATATAGAATTTTCTCTGTTTTCCTTAGTATTTTGTACTTTATAAAGAAAAAACCGTTCTGTATAATGAAAACATAATAGTGATTTACCATTCGAATGAAATAGAAGGTGCAGGGATATGATTGGGGATAAAATTTCTAGACTTCGTCAAAAAAAGGGCTATTCCATTTCGGAATTGGCCAAGCTTTCGAATGTTTCAAAATCCTATGTAAGTCACATTGAACGGGGCTTACAGACAAATCCCTCTCTTCATTTTTTATACAAGATTGCTGATACATTGGAAACGAGTATTGATTATCTAGTGCAAGAAAACGGAAGATCACTGGCGATGAATCCAGAAATTGATGAGGAATGGATAAATCTCATTCTTGGGGCGATAAAGGAGGGAGTTAGCAAAGAAGATTTTCGTGACTTTTGTGATTACCGTAAATATGAAAACTGGAAAAAAGAACAGAAAACAGTGGAATAAGATAGAAAATTTGATCGCCAAATTGTGTCAAACTAGATAAAAATACAGCTCCCATTTCCATAAAAACAGGTGACACATTTTTTGTGCCACCTAAGGTTGGTTAACTTTACAATTAGATTACTATATATTTTTTTCGGCACGAGAGACTAATTTTTAGACAGCGGCAGTTAGTTCAAAACAAGGATCATTAAAATAAACAACATTTGTTAGGAATTTAGAACCTTTAATTTCTTTGAAAGCCTTTCTTGCTTCCATTTCGGTGTCAAATTCGAACATTTTTGTTTGTTCCTTGGAATGAACAGTGATTACCCACATTATTTAAGAGCTCCTTTTTTTATTTACTCCAAACTCACAGCACTAGTATTAAATTAATCGTTTGTAGGAGTAAACTATTTTCAACGGCTTCATTATAACACCGAACCTCCTAATATTTTGTGAATACTCTTTGACAATATTTACACACTTAATAAATCAGTTAGAGTGTCACCTTATGTCGGTCAACTACTCCAAGTTGGCATTTAATTCCTTTAACCATATCTTGAAAAAGTAGTTCTAATCCGATGACAGTTAATGAACCGAAATTCGCATAAAGCTTTTTGGTTTCCCATTTCAATTCATTTTTTCCACAGATACTATGGCGATTAACCTCGATAACCTCTCGTTTAATTTCTGCTAGACCGGCTACTTTTTCAAGAGGAGGCAATTTTAAAATTCCATCTATCCGCTCAATAAACTCTAGTGATTTTGTAATCTTTGTTTCAATATCGTCATATGCAGCCTGATCAATCAGGCCGTATTTTAATTTAAATTGATTTAATAGTAACGCAGAATCATAGGTACCTTTAACAATATCATCACGGGTCATCTGATCCGTTTCATAGCTTAGCATATACTTCCAAGAAGGTTGAACCATCGCTTGACGGAATTCTTCTAACTTAGAATAAATCTTTGTATATCCATACTGATCCGGATTTTCGAAAGCTGGGCTACCCGGGTCTAAGAAAGGTGACAGTGGAGCTACAAAGTAAGCCAGACGAGTATCCTCATTGCAGATTTTGTGAATTTCTTCACAAAATGCTATGTTTTCAATTGCGCTTTGATAGGTTTGACCAGGGATACCAACCATAAAGAATAAGTCGATCTTCGCACAGCCGTTGTTCAAAGCGTGTTGTAAGGTTTCAATAATTTTTTTGTTCGTACATGGAAGTTTTCCGTTTAATCTTCTTAAGTTTTCGTCGGATGATTCTAATGTTAATTCAATGCTATATTTTGGAATCGCATCATGAAGCTTTTTAAAGAAGTTCTCATCTGCAAATTGGAATAGTTCAAAAACAATTTCATTTTTCAAGTTTAACTTTTTTAGCCCTGATAAAAATTCATCAACATATTTTGGTCCACCCTGACGAATGTCATTTAATAGGAATATCGGTGCTCGGCTAAATCTTTGAATAAAAGCGATGTCTTCTAGCATCTTTTTCGGAGATCTCATAACTAATTTCTTTCGATTACAATTGAGATTGTAGGCCGTTCTTGACCCTCCGCAGATTAAACAATTATATGAACAACCCTTTGAAGTAAGTAAAGCGGTATTCGGATATTGAAGCCACCCTTTATACGGTAATGGGTCTAATAGATTGCCATATTTAAAGACGGAGCGAATGACGTACTTATAGCCAGGATGATTAAATTCATCAAGGTCATCTGGAATGTATGTAATCGGATTGAAATGATACTCTCCCTCATGTTTCCAGGTTAGATTAGGAATGGCTGAAAAATCTTTATGATTATTTTCTAATCGATTTAACAACATGAGTAAGGGCTTTTCAGTTGTATCTCCCCGCATTACAAAATCAATCTCAGGATATTCGATTAAGTCTTTATGAAAATAAGTAGACGACAATCCTCCAAAAATTACTGGAACATCTGGGTGCAGTTCTTTTACTACTCTGGCAAGTTCAACGCTTCCATGTGCATGTGGAAGCCAATGTAAATCGATTCCAAAAGCTTTTGTTTTGATTTTTCTTAATTTTTTTTCAACATCGAAATTAGGGTCTAATAACATCCGATTGGCAATGTTAATTATTTTTACCTTTAAACCAAATCTCTCTAGATAATCTCCGATACTAGTTAAGCCCACAGGATACATTTCAAACACCGGTGATGATGGAACTACGTCACTGATTGGACCGGTAAAGATCATTTCCTTCCGAAAATCATACACGGTTGGTGGATGTAACAACACCAGGTCATAAATCATATGATCACCTTCTTATTTATTTTTTTGCTATAATAATTTTCCTTAATTTTACTATACAGCAAGCACTCGGTAAAAAGCAGTGAACATTCATTGAAATTATCCTAGTTCGCTAATTTGTAATAATTTGTTATCACAATATTAATTTTTTTAAAAACAAAGGCTTTGTTAAACTAGGCTGTTGATTTCCGTTCCAGGCACTTCGCTTTCCGCGGGCTCAC
>CALCRD010000166.1 GCA_937894355.1 uncultured Bacillus sp. | reverse complement strand
TATGAGCCTTTAAAGAAATCATTAGATTTAATAAATGAAAATCGTTTTAAGAATGCAGATATTGTTTTTGTAACAGATGGTGATGCCAACCTTGAAGATGAATTTGTTGCAAAATTCAATGAATCAAAAAAACAAAAGAAATTTGAATGTCTTTCTGTATTGATTGGTAAACATACTAGTCGCTCAACGGTAAACAAGTTTTCAAACAGGATTATTTATGCCAACGACTTTACCGAAGCAGAAAAGGCATTTGAAATTTAGATAGGGAGAGAATATAAAATGAAAAAAGTTTATGAGATTTTAAAAATTAAACAAGTTGTGAAAGAGTTGGAGTTTGATAATAAATTTATCGTACGGTCGCCAGAGGATGCTGCAAAGGTTGCATCTGAATTTATTGGTGAAGATGATAGAGAGATTTTTTTCGTAATGTGTCTTAATACTAAAAATAGAGTGGTTGCTGTACACCGTTGTCACGTTGGAAGTCTGAATGCGAGTTTAGTATCGCCAAGAGAAGTCTTTAAGGCTGCTATCTTGAATAATGCTGCATCTATCGTTGTGAGCCATCAGCACCCGAGCCAGGATATATTTCCTTCAAGAGAAGATTTGGAAGTAACAAGAAGACTATTGGAATGCGGAAAAATCCTAGGAATTGATGTGCTTGATCATGTCATTGTAAATGCAAGTGGGGATTATTACAGCATGAAAGAGAACAGTCAAATTTGAATTATAGGGGAGGAGAATCTTTCTTCTCCTTTTTTTGCTTTCATGTATACTTTGTATACATGATGAGGTATACTGAGTATACAAAGTATACAGGAGTGATAATTATGAAAAAATCAACAAGTCGTATCTTTGATACTTTTCCTTTCATGAAACAAAAGGTGGAAGAAAATCAAAGTGGATTATTAACAGAGGAGGCATTACAGTCTTTAGATCCTGTACAGGGGACCTTTTTAAGATTGGCCTGTTTTTTTGAAAATCCGAATGAAGTTAATTTTGATTTAGCAGCATTGTATAAACATTTAGACGATGATTGGCTAGAATGGGCATTAGAATTAATTACTCAATTTTTCCGAGAAGATACGTTTTTAATTAAAAAGCCAACTTTTGCATTGATTAAAGATGGTTCTGAATTTCTTAATCTTAGCCAATTTGCTAATTTCTTAACAGAACAAGGATTAAAGTACGACAGACAAAAAGTAAACTTATACTTGGAACGCGGGAAAATTCCAGAACCCGATTTATTTGTTAGTGGTACAAAATACTGGAGTAAATCAACAGTAAATAGATATAGCGAAAAAGAAATACACCGTCTAAACCTTGAGATTTCAAATGAAATTGAATAAAAATATCTAGTTTAAGAATTCTTTACTTGCTTGAAAGCAAGTGTCTTTTTAATCAAGATTAACTGTATTAAGTTATAAATAATAAAGGAGTGAGGGTTATGTCTTTTTTTATCAGCTATCCGACAGAATACCCCTTTTTCAAGAAATGTGAAGGGCGAAGCCCAATAAGTAATTGGGAGATGAATGCCGGTTGGCGATAGCCAATAATTCCCTCGCACGATATAATTAGAACGAATGTTCTAAAAGGAGTGAGGTGATAATCAATGTTAGTCAATAAAGCCTACAAGTTCCGCATCTACCCTAATAAAAGGCAGATTGAACTAATCAATAAGACTATCGGGTGTTCAAGATTCGTATTTAATTTCTTTCTTGGCAAACAAAAAGATAAAGATGCTTATTGGTATATCTGTGAGGAAATGGTTCAAAATGGTCAACTTCCTGAAAATAATTGGAAGGGTAAATGTCTTAATAAGTATGAAACAGTAAAAGCAATTCCGGAACTAAAAAAGCAATATTCCTTTTTGAAAGAAGTGGATAGTGTTGCCTTGCAGAAGTCCGTTGAAAACTTAGCTGATTCTTTCAACAGATATTATAAAAAGCAGAATAAATATCCACGCTTTAAATCAAAAAAGAATCCTGTTCAGTCTTATACAACTAAGTATACAAACGGAAACATTACAGTCATTGACAATTACATTAAACTGCCTAAACTCGGTCTTGTCCGTTTTGCCAAGAGTCGAGAAGCCAAGGGACGTATTCTAAATGCAACGATAAGATGTAATCCATCGAGTAAATACTTCATATCTCTAGGAACAGAAGTCGAAGTTACAGAACTACCTAAAAATAATTCAGCCATTGGAATTGATGTAGGATTAAAAGAATTAGCCATTCTATCAGATGGAACGACTTACTTGAATCCAAAATTCTTCCGCAAATTAGAAAAAAAGTTGGCTAAAGCACAGCGAATCATGAGTAAACGAACCATTGGTAGTGTAAATTGGTATAAGGCAAAAATCAATGTTGCTCGTATCCATGAGAAAATCACGAATGCAAGAAATGATTACTTGCACAAAATATCCACCGAAATTGTCAAAAACCACGACATTATCGGTATGGAAGATTTGTCAGTATCGAATATGTTGAAAAATCACCATCTTGCTAAAGCAATCAGTGAAGTATCATGGTCAAAATTTAAAACCATGGTGGAATACAAAGCGAGATGGTATGGAAAACAAGTCGTTACAGTTGCGAAAAATTTCCCTTCCAGTCAGCTTTGTTCATGTTGTGGCTATAAAAATCGAGACGTTAAAAATCTGGGATTACGTGAATGGGAATGCCCTATATGTCATACCCATCATAACCGTGATATTAACGCAGGAATCAATCTTAAAAATGAAGCCCTAAGGCTTTTAACCGCAGGGGCTGCGGGGATCGCCTAATCAATAACTGGTGGATACACTGGTGTTCTTAGGAATCCCTTTCTTCAAACAACCCGTAAGGTTGTTAAGGAGGGGTAGTTCAATATCCAAGTTCAAGCGAATTATGAAAGGATTGTTCAGAAAAAACTGACCCATATATTTCAGCAGAGAAAGGTGAACCTAGTTAAAACGATATACGCATTAGACACGCATAATCATTTTGAGCCAACTAGTTTAGATCCAAAGAGCATTCAACGGTTTTTACACTTTAAAAAGGTTAGAGAGCAATTAAATAATATGAGATATGCTTATGCCAAAATGAAAAATAACCAGTCCGTTCTAAAAAATGAGTACAAGAAACAAATTCTATTACTCACCAAAGAATTAAAAAGGGAGCCTGAATTATCCCGGATCAAGAACAAAACTGTCCTTAAAGGATATATCATCATTGAATTACATGGAGATATTAGTAAGATTCCTTCTTCAATCTATTATGATATAAAATCCGTTCCAAAGGTTATCGGAATGCCTAGTGTCTATAACGTTCCAGTAGATGAAATTAATGATTTTACTGAGCAATTAAGAAAAATAGAAGTTGTTTAAAGAGAATAGGGATTTAAATTTGAATTTTGCAGTTTGAATCCTTCTAAGCTTTTTTGTTTTATTTAAATGTATCCAGAATATAGATTGAAAATTAGACTTTCTACTTAGCAACAAGGTTTTAAGTTCTGCGATGGAAATCTCAATTTTGTTCGTTGGTTTTTAACAGTACCTTTATCAAAATGAAGTATTGGTGAAAAAAGCGAGTGCACCATTAACAAAAAAGGGTGTAGACAAGTACCTACACCCTAAGAATAATTAAAGTTTGATTTTCTTCCAAATTGATGCTTTTGTTTCAACGCCATCACTGGTAACACTAGCATTAGCTCTCTTTTGTTCAATGCCATATTCTTTAGCATTCTTCTTCAAATTTCGCCCTACTGTAATATTATTACGAAAAACGGGGTCCGTTTTATAGGGTTTTCCCTGTGCGACCCGAATTAAATCGGGTGTTGAAAACTCATCACAACTTAAATCTTCTATTACCTGTTTCAAACTCATTTTTACCCCTCCTAAAAATATTGATATATATAAGTACCGAGTTTTAAGAAAAAATTAAAGGGTATTTCTGGTAATTAGGGGCAATTTAGGCTATCTTTCTTTAAAATATTGGAAAAGACACAAAATTGTCATAAATTACTTACTAAACGGTAGAGAAAAGCCCCCTTCTTTCTTTTGTCCAGTCTTTCTTTAAAATAAATGGTACTAATCTAGTAGTTGAAACTTTTACGGTAGTGTCCACAGTAAACATACGGCCACTCCAACTACTATAGATAAGGTATTTCAATATTTATTAATCTTCTAATAATCCTAAATTTTCGACAAAAGATGAAAAATGCGATGTATACGAATGATATAATAAAATAAGGTGAAGGAGGAATGAGGAATGAAAGAAATAGAGCTTTTTATTGATATGCTTGATGAAAAGGAAGTAAATAATATTCTATCCTTTTTTAATGAAACCCCCCCAGGAAGTCGTAAAAACACCGCTAACCTAAAACAAAAAAAAACTCATATTAAAAAAGTGTTTAAGTCATTAACGCCTAATATGATCCGAAAAAGGAAAAATGGAGCACCTGATCCATTTTATGTTTATATAAATAATTATAAAACTGATATACAAGCTGATACTTTCAAAGAATATTTATTTTATCTGAATGAATTAAAAGATTGTCCTCCATACTATCGCTTTGGAATTCTACTACTACAATTTCCAGATGAATTGAGAGCGAACCTAGACCGAATTGAATCAAATATTGAAAACCAGAAGGATCCATTCGATTTTGGAGACCAATTCGAAACGATTGAGGAATTAAAAGATATGCTAAAAAAATCAAAAGCATTTATTGGAGAAAATGCACCAGAAAATATTCTTAAGTCTCTGGAGCCATACCAGAAGCCGGAATACAAAATTAAACTGAATGAATGCATGAATGAACTGAAGGAATATGATTTTCTACAGTTTTTCATGAAATTAAATGAATTAGAAGAAAAGTATAGTGATGATATCAGTAATGCTGCTTATATTCTTACTCATCCTCAGGAAGAACATGATTTTTTACTCTTATTAGCAATCGAATGTATGTACTCAATGCTAAAGCAACAAAGAATCAATGCGTTTACTGATATAGAAGAAAAATTAGATATGGCCTTATCTGATGCAAAAGCAGAAGAAGATGCTATGAAAAAGATTCTTGAAGAAAAAAACCAAGAATTAGAAGTTCAAAAAGGTAAGAATAAGGAACTAGAAAAAACTTCAAAACGCCTTGAAAAGGAGAGAGATTACAATGAAAAGAAATTGGAGAAATTAGAGAAGTTATATAAAGAGGAACTTCAAAGACTGAATGTATCGATAAAAGAACAAGAAAAGAAAGAAGTTAATTTAATTAATGAGTATGAGAATAAATTTAATAATTTACAACGAGAACTTGAGATAAAAAATTTGATAGAAACCGAAAGAAAAGAAAAGTTTCAAATGGATTTTCCCTTTACTTCAGATTGGGGAATTATTTGCCTTACAGATTATGATTTAACTAAAGAATTATATCCTGAATTATTTCTCGTTCAAGTAGAAAATAAAAAAGATTGTCAGCAACTAATAGAGAATTCTCAAGTTAAAACAATTTATCTACTAATGAAAGGAGTGTCAACTAAGAAGTTTAAAATCCTAAAACAAGAAGCCGAGAAAAACTTCAAATACTTTAAAACAATAGATTTTGAAAGCTTTAAGGAATTTATTGAATGGATCGGCTACATGAAGACCATGGGAAGGACGTTAAGAATAAAATGACCAAAATATATTCCACAAAGACATTGGAGCAGATAAAAGAAAATAATATAGTTGGATTCTTAGCGACTAAAGCTGTTTACTTACCAAGATTAGGTGATGACGATGAGAAGGGACGATAAGAATAAAATGACCAAAATATATTCTACAAAGACATTGGAGCAAATAAAAGAAAATTACATAGTTGGTGTCTTAGCAACTAAAGGTGATTACTTACCAAGATTAGGTGATGACGATGAGCCTGTAACATATTCAAGTACATTGAATGATGTCGTATTTTATGTAAAACCACTTAGTCAAGAACCAAAAGAAATTACCGATATAGAAAATCGTATACCAATGTCTAAAATGTACATTGGATTTTTAAGTAAAAGTTTTAGTAGTTTGCCTCTTGAATTCAAGTACACCACAGACGCTAATAAATTGATCAAGTATATACGTGAAAAACTAGAAGGGAAATTGTTATTATTCAAACCGGTCTTAACTCAACAAGAAAGAAATGAGCGTTTCTATAAAAATATAGATGACATTATTGTAGAAGAAGATTGGAAGGAGGGGACTACCTTTTATGCAGTACCTCGAGTAGACATGACTCCTCATGAATTTGAAGCAAAACTACTAGCTGAAGAAGTAATTCTCCTTAACCAATATAATAACGCAATGCCAGCTCCATTATACGTATTATGTGGTAATTACATATATGGAAACATCAAAGAAAATCAGTGGAGGAAGGATCCTTCTAGCTCAAATGCGCGTGTTATTATTTCCCCGTTTTCTGTTAAACGTGTGGAGCTAACGGAGGAAGAAAAACAACATTACATTGGTTCAGAAAGAGAATTTCTTGTATTCTTTGATGAGGAATTTATTAATACCAATATTGCTGATAGATTAGATTTTGCAGGTATTCCTTTAGGCCAACTTGAAGAAATAACTGAGGACTCAAAATTTGAGGATGTGGATGAAAAAACTTTTTCCACTCAAGAATATTTTAATGAGGAACCATCCTCTAGCTCTAAACCCCTAGATGAAATTGTTTTTATTAGAGATCTTGAAAAAAAAGCAAAAGTAAGAAATTTAGTTTACAGCAGAGAAGATTTGATAAACTTCCATACAAGTATAAAATCAAGTGCACTTACTATCCTTTCGGGGCAAAGTGGTATTGGTAAAACTAAACTTGCTACCATATACGGTGAAACACTGGGTTTAAGTCAAGAAAATAAGCGAATGCTTATTATGCCTATATCCCCATCTTATACAGAACCAGGAGATATATTAGGTTATTTAAATCCTGCTACAGGTCTTTATATACCAGCTGAGACAGGTTTGGTGGAATTTTTGTTAAATGCTCAAGAAAATGAAAATCAAGTTCATATGTTAATAATGGATGAAATGAATCTTAGTCAAATTGAGCATTATTTCGCTCCATTTATATCTTTATTAGAGCTAGAGGAAAAAGAACGAATGCTTTACCTTTACAGTAAAGATTCCGTTTGCCATAATAGCCAAAAATACAAACACTGTATCCAACTAAAAAACAATTTGGTGATTGTTGGTACAATGAATACGGATGAAACAACAAAGGATCTTTCTGACCGTTTATTAGACCGTTCAAATGTAGTAGTTTTAGATAAACGTTCTTTTTTAGAAATAAAAAAGGAACTAGAAAATGTTGATCGTAGCAATATTAATAACTCAGGATTAGAGGATGCTTACGGGGAGGTCTTCATGTCTTGGAAAAGCACAAAAGAAAATTGGAATGCCTTTGAGGACTTTGAACTTGAGTTTTTTGACAGTATAGACAAAGCCATTTCGTTGGTAGACCCCTTAAAAGGATTTTCAATAAGAAATATTATTCGTATGGGGGCATACTTAAATAACTTACCAGCTGAATCGGAAGAAGGTTTTTATATTAAAAGAGATAAAGCTGTAGATTTGTTTATTAAGCAAAGGGTAATTACTAAAATTCGCGGACCTATTGAGCAATATGAAAAACTAATTGGAACATTAGAATCAGAGCAAATGGAGCTAAATGGGGAATTGTTTTTTATTTTTAAAAGTGAAGCAGCACAGAGAATTAGTCACTTCGAAAAAACAAAAAAAGAGCTTAAACGAAAAGCAAGGGAGCTAAGTGTAAATGGATATGCAACCTAAAGTGAAATTTACCATTTATCGTCCATATTCCTCGCCTGTAGAATATATAGCGAAAATTGATACAAATGAAGTTGTATTTTCTGGAATAGAGGTAAATGAATACGATAAGGTAGACATTACATTTAGTAGTCCTTACGATGAGAAAGCTCTTTTGAAAATGGAAACATATGTTAATGAAGATATAATGGAAATTAAGCCTTCTCCAATTCCGGTAACTATTATGGGTGGAACTAATGCAGAACATATGTTAGTACCTGGACATTATCAATTTGAAATCAGTACTCCAAGTCAACGCTACTTTTCATATTACTATGTTAAGTCTAAAGATTTTAATGATGAAGCTCTTTTGAACCTAAGGAAATACCTAGAAAATTTATTAGAAGGTTTATCGTATGACTTAATTAAACAGAGACTGGGGATGGCTAACCCTATTCCAGATATAAGCCCGTCTTTACTTCAATTATTTCAATTTTTGAATAAACACAAACTAATTATTCAGCGCAATCTTGAAATGATAATTAAGGATCCTATTATGGATTTAATAGGGGAGTATCGTATTACACCACATTCAAAAAAAGTAGATGGCAAAAGTATTCGGTGGCAAGCGAAAAAGGGCGGACAGAAAAACTCTCTATCTCTTAGTCCAAGATTGTTTTATGAAAAACACGCTCAATTATCCTTTATGAATATTGAAAATCAATGGATTCGATATATCATTAAATATTTTTTACAATCTCTTAGAAAACTAGAAGTTAGTTTTCAAATAGAGTCACAACAACTTGCAAAAAAATTAGAGGCTAAACATTCTAATTTAGAGCAAATAAAAAAACAAATGCAGGAAATCCAAGGAATCAACATTTTTGGGTATGAAAAAACACTTGAATCCTTGAAAAGAACTGAAAAAAGAATTAAAGGGAGAATTGAAGAATTAGAAAAGGAAAACTGTAGCTACAAAGTCCATAAGCAACTATTACATAGAATAACAATTATTTTTTCGGAATTTGAAAAAACTCCTTGGATTCATTCCATACCAGTTCAAAAGCCAAAAAAAATAACTCAACGATTACTAAAAGACTATCGATATAGGAGGTTTTACTCTTTTTATAAAGAATTATTTAAATTAGAAACAAAAAATTATAATTCAAATCTACCTGGTGTTCAATTTCGTCGTACATGGCAACTGTTTGAATATTATAATGTAGGGTTAATTATTGATATCTTAAAAGATAATAACTATAAATGGGTTGATGGTTGGCTAGCAAATAAAGATAATCCTCATCAGCACATTGGGACTCTTCCGCCTGATACAATTCTACGTTTTGAAAAAGAAAACTGTGACTATTACATTGAAGTAGCTTATGATACAGAAATTGAAAGTACCGTTAGTGATAAAAGTTTTAGCCGATATTTTAGTGAGGCAGGAAGAAGACCAGATATCCGTATTACAATTTATCAAAAAGATGGTTCTCTTTATTCAGAGAAAGCAGGGCTAATTATTGAATCGAAGTGTAGGCGGCATAAATATATCATTAATGAGCAAATCACCCCTGATATTAAGTGGCAATTAAGAGATTTTTGGAATTTAGAGTATTTCGATGCGCAAGCTTTACAAAAAGGAAAACCACCAGTAAAAAAACCTATTAAACAAGTAATTGTCTTATATCCAAAGCAAAGGGGAATGGAGTCTGTAAAAGAGGACTATCTATATGGTGAGAGTATATTATATATACAAGTTGAGCCAAGTGACCCCTTTAATGAAGAAAAACCATTTGGATATGATAGTTTAAAAGATAGAATCGAACAATTCTTATCGCAAGTAAGAGAGAGCGAGGAAGTCTATGTTAAATAAAGATTTGGAAATTCAAAAAATATTAAGAAAGAAATATATGAAGGGACCTAAACTTCACATGGATGAGGATTCAACTGGAATAAATTACTTTTCAGGGGATTCCCGTGCAGCTTATTATGAACTTTATGGTTCAACATCTATTTTCCGTCTAATAGTCAACGAACCATCTAATGACTTATACACAGATACTTATGTGGGGAAGAATCATTTACTATTTTTGCTAATGGAAGAGGGTCAGGTAAAAGGAGGATTCGTTTCGATTAACGAAGACCTTTTTGAAGAGTTCAGCAAAGTCTTTTCTCATCTTAGTGAAGAACAAATAAGAGAACTCCTTGATTTATGGGAAAGATATGCAAAGAACCATTACGAACTTTTATCAAAGGAATAATTTATCCATGGCCTGCGGATAATCTTGTGTAAGTAAAATACGAAAAATCCCCCATAGCAAAAATTATTATTCTAATTCTTGCCATTGAGGATTGATTTCAAACTTATTTACACAACTTTTTCCGCACTGTCATTATCTATAAGGAAAAATCCTATATACTCGAGTTTATTGGATTTAGCGTTATTCAACATTTTTTTCATACTATTGTGAAGGTGGATTTTGTAGAATAATCGAAAAGACTACATCGGTGTGTTCAATAAGTATTCAGTACATAGTTTTCCAAATTCATTTTCAACTGAATTTTTATATTAAAAAGAAGAAAATGATTTTGTGAAAAAGATTTACCCAAATAGAGTCCTTTTAATGTTGTAAAGACCTATTTAATCAAACTTTATTATTTAACGACAAAACTTACTCATATTAAACCTATTAAATAAAGTCATTAAACCACAAACCCTGATTTGAAATATAAGGTCCCAGGGTATTGGTTGACTCAATCCTTAATATCCATAGTTGATCATCATATTCCTTTACAGCCTCTTGGATTAATTTAACATCCTCAACACTCGGCAAATAATCATCTGCATTTTCTAATATGACTCCCGAGTGCGAAAGGAACTCTTTGACCGAATGAACTTCTGTGTTAACAGGGATTGCAAAAGACAATTCACCGTTTGAAACCTCTATAAATC
>CALCRD010000165.1 GCA_937894355.1 uncultured Bacillus sp. | reverse complement strand
TATGTTGATTCAAAAGTTTTTTTAGGGGACTAGCGATAGTCTCCTTTTTGTAGCTTTAAAGTTACAATTTTGATAAAAATGATAAAGCCTACATTTTAGACCGAGATTTTTAAACAAGGCTGTTTTCGTAAAGATTGTTGTAAAAATCTAAAACCCGATTTTTACTAGGTAACAGTCTTTTTGTAGCTTGAAAGTAAATTTGCAAGCTCTTTTCTCATAAATGTTGGCTGTTTTACTGTCTAAACGTAGTCTAAGCACTTCGTTTTCATCATAAAAAGCAACAAAGTTTGAGAAAAGAGCCTTAAACAAAGAATGTTGTGTTAACGATTCAGGTGAATAGCGAAAGCAGGAGAATTTGAAAGATAGGCGAAGTTATTATTATTCTATTAAAATAATGGAAAAGTTCTTTTTGCTTTGAATGCTTTAATAGTATATTTCAAGGGGAAGGTGTGAATCGTGCTTTTAAAAAGGAATAATCGAATACTAAAAATTGTGGCTGTTTTAATTCTTGTCGTTGCTATTGCTATTGGTGGACTCTACTTATATTCTTCTTATCAAATGAGTAAAATCCCATCTATGACTTTTGAAGATATGCTCCAGTACACCACGGAGGACAATGAAGAAGCTCGGATTACTGTCGGAATTCTAAATGAAGGGAAAATGAGCTATACAGTTTATGGAAATAACGGAAAGGTATTGCCTCAAAAAGAATATATCTACGAAATTGGATCATTAACCAAAACTTTTACGACCTCACTTCTTAGCAAAGCGATTTCCGAAGGCAAAATCAGTTTAGAAGATCAGATTGATCAATATCTATCGCTTCCAGAAATGGATTATTTTCCTACTTTAAAAAGGTTGGTCACACATACTTCTGGCTATGAAAATGATTATTTTGATTGGCAGATGGCAGCAAACTTTTTTGACGGACAGGATAATAGTTTCTATGGGATCACAATTGAATCTCTGTTGAATAAAGTAGGAGAAGTTAATCTTTCCAACAAGGACTATCCCTATGAATATTCCAATTTTGGAATCTCAGTTATTGGTCAAGTCCTATCTGAGATTTATGGAGAAAAGTACCATTCATTGATGAATAAATACATCCTGAAGGATCTGCAAATGAATGACACCAGAATCTCAGTTCAATTAAGAGATGTTCTTGGAACTTGGCAATGGAAAGATAATGATGCATACCAACCAGCAGGAGCAATTGTTTCGGATATTAGCGACATGATGACATACCTAGAGTTACATATGTCAGAAACACTACCATATTTGTCCATGACGCATGGAGCTATCTCTGAAACCGATGATGGCAATACAAAATTTAATTTGCAAATGGGAATGCGAATTGATGCAGTGGGTATGGGATGGATGATTGATAAGGAAAATGAGCTGATTTGGCATAACGGTGGTACAACAGATTCAAATAACTGCTACTTTGCCTTTGATAAAACTAGAGGGATAGGTGTAGTCATTCTGTCTAATCTTGCTCCAAACTATCGAATTCCTGCAACTGTGATGGGGCCAAAATTAATCAAAACTCTTCAACAAAAGGATGTTCCACAACACAGATAAATTTCAATTTCAAAGATAAAGATGTAATCCCTATCCGGTTGGCTGATGGGGATTATTTTCTGCTTCCGAATATAACACATTTATTCAATTATCGGGCCTTTAAAGGAGGAAATTTTTCTGGAATCATGGGAAGCTCCTCTTATCGGTAGGGGATCAAGTTAAGTACCCAATAATCTAAAAAATAGACGGAGAAATTCCGCCTATTGGATAAAAAAACGTGAAAAAGGGGGCTTTTTCTTTAGTTAACGGGAAAAATTCCGCTTATTTACCCCGAATCGAGCTCTATTTTGAATATAACCGGAAAAATCCGCTTATTATTCTTCAGCTAATGAATTAAGGACAAGACTTTCTACTTAAATTAGATTTTTTTGAGAGAGATTATGGTGATCCATACAAAAAAAGGCAATTGAATACTTCAATCTTCTAGATTCTGGCGCATTTCCAGAGCATGGATCTGTAATTTTTTCATGTTAGGACCAGATTCTTGAAGAAGATCTTATATTACAAACTGGATATAAATGGTATAATTTTAGTGAGAGGTGAGCGGATGAGCATTATCCTTTTTATTTTCATAAACATGCTAATAGGACTAGCGTTAATATATTTTTATCGCAGATTACCAAAAGCACTACTTACATTTGCAGTTGTTTTTCTAACAATGAGTTCCTTTTATTGGGGATCAGTTTTATTGCATTCTTTTCTGAGTTAACGGGCGGTGCGAATATGCAACTTGGACAATTTTTGAGCAATCCATTTTTATCGACCTTTAATCAATTATCGGGCAGCTATACAGAATAAAAGGTTTTTAAATTTAATACACGAAGTCCATTTATTTGAGTATCTTTGTCGGGAAAGTTTGTTGATTAGATCTGTTGAAAATTTTAATAAATATAAGAAAGGAGTTGTTAATATGTCTATGGGGATTATTTCCTTAATAACTTTTGTTATATGGTTTGTAGCAATTCAAGAGTTTTTAAAACCTGAAAAAAATCAGAGTAACCGTAAAATAATTACTTTGACATCTGCTGGTTCCTTGCTAACATTAGTTCTGACCATTTCATTTTTTCAAAATTATAATTTTTAAACGAACTTTAATTTCAGCAAAAGAGGAACTTTAATGGAATGAGACTATAAAACCATCCCGAAAAACAGTTTAAACAGTTTCGTGGTCCATTTTTCTTGGCCTTTGATCAACTTTTGGGGCAGGTTTATTTAATAAGATAGATTGTGTTTATGTTTATTTGATTTGTTTATTGGTTAGGGGGAGAAAAAATGGGTGAGAAAGCTGAAACGAACAGTAAATCTATAATTTCATTAACGCTTGGTATACTTTCAATTGTAATACCATTGATTGGATTAGTCCTTGGTACTATTGGACTTGTTTTTTCAAGAAAAGCAACAAAGGAAATTGTTAAGACAATTGAAAATGGTAAGGGTTTAGCTACTGCTGGATTGATTTGTAGCATTGTTGGGATTATCATTCAAGCATTTGGTGTAATAGGTATTATCGCTTATTATTCTGTTTCCTCTGTTGGGTAAATTAAATCATTACACTATGAAAGTTTTCATTTCTCTAACGGGTGCTTTAACTCAATACCGGTATTAAACAATCGGGCGCAATTCCAGCGTAGAAATTGCGTTTTTTCCTTATGTAAAGGACCATTTAGTAGAATAACATTATGTAAAAATTAGGGGGATATCAACATGGAATTTGATTCTATTTGGATAGCTTTAGGAATTGCTGTTGCAGGATATTTTATAGGTAATGGACTGAAAGACTTTAAGAATCCGGATGCTAAAGGACTTAGTGAAATCTTTGACGAAGATGATGAACATGAATTGATAAAGGAAAATGATGTACATCATTTTATGGGGATATCGAAAGAAGATGTAAAGTTTTTAACTCAGGAACATCCAGAAATACCACATATTATTATAAAAGATAAGATATATTACCCTAAAGCGAAATTGCGTAAATGGTTAACAAATTTAGGAGAGTAAACAAGTATTCAATAAACGGGCGCGATCCATTAACAAGGATCAGCGCTTATTTTCATTCTTTGCCATTCAAAAATATTACCAAATACACTGGATATTTATGTTAAAGTATAGGTGAATTTAAAGTATTTTGGTGATATTAACCAAGATGAATTTCTTAAATGTATTGGGGTGGTGCAAATGAATATCGGTGATTTAATGTTTCAATTTATTATGTTTTTCATATTAATAGGAATTATTTTTACTATATACCACTTTGTTCGCTTAATAATAAAAAGTTCGAGGACAACCGATTTTAAAAATATTGAACAAAAACTTGATAAGATAATTGAACTTCTTAAAAAAGAGAAAAATGAGTAGTCGGTCGGTCTTGATTCTTTTATACTACTTCACAAGAGTGCGCAAAAACAGAATAAAACGGACTGTTTGGCAGTCCATTTTTCTTTGGCAATACTCAGTTAAAGGGCAGTTTCCTTGAAGAAGGGTTTTCACATTTTTTATGGCGAACTTTACTTTATTTAATGGAGGGACAAAAATGAAAGACTTATACGATAGACTTAAAACCAAAAAAATAAAGATAATCGAAATGCCAAAATGGGGACCTTACTTACGAAAGCAATGGGAAAATAATTTTGCTGATCATTTGAATGATAAAGATAAGAAATCTATTTATCTTTATGATACAGGTGGTTACTGTGGCTATCTCTGGCACTTGTTTAGTTATGAGAAAAAAGATTGTTTGGATGGAAAAAAAGCTGAAGCTGCTTTCAATAATCAACAAAAGAATAATTGCTTTGTGTTTTATCAACATTCAGATTATGTTCTTTTGCTAGAAAATGCCTCAATGTTCAATACTGAGGATTTAATAAATGAACAAGATGTGTATATTGTAGATAATGGATTTAACTGGACTTACCTACAAACACACGAAACTGGGTGGTGCGGTCCATATTTCAACATTAGATAGAAATGATTTTATTCCCGGTTCCATAAAAAGGCGCAATTCAGCAATGAATTGTGATCATTCTTATGTTTGGACCAGATTGTGAAGAAAACAGATCAGCTAACAATTGGATATTTATGTTAAAATCTAAGTGAGTTTAAAAAATAATGAATAGAACTAACTGGCTGTGGCATTTAGGGGATGGGTTATGTTGAAAGAAACTACTACTTATGAGTTTGATAATACTTTAGAAGGCGTTAATAATCTTACAGAAGAGGATGCTAAATCATTGTTAAAAGTAATTTATGGTTTTGTAGATACTGCTATTAATGGAGCTGGCGGGGATAAAGTGAAATTAGAGGTTGTAGATAAGATATTTAATATATATAAACGTATACCAGAATTAAACGGTTTAAGGGATAATAAGGGCTCTAAAAAAATTGATTAGTGTCTTGGTCAAATTATTGTGAAAAAGTGTAATTAAAGTAAACCAGCTAATAGAACTTGACCGAAATTCCATTATCGACGCATAAGTAACTATGGACTGTTGTATGAACGAAGCATCAGAGTTTAATAAGATGGTGAAATGCTTGGGGGAGTAGAATGATTAAAAAAAGTATCAAATTTCCCCTGATATATTTTGTTGCATCGACTGTTTGGCAGTTAATTTTTAATAGAGATGTAGAATGGATAAAAAATATAGTTGTCTGTTTTATAATGTTTTTGTTTTATGCCCTTTATAATTGGGCGAAAATACCATATGAATGGAAGAAAGACAAATAATAGTAACTATGTCAACGGGGGATAGTGCAATTAGGAATATCCGATTTTAGGATTGAGGATTAACCAAAGTTGTTCAAGAATAGGCGCGTTTCCAGAGTATGAACCTGCGTTTTTTTGCATGAAAGTGCCAGATTATTAAGGAATGGATTATAATGACAGGGGACACCTAATTTAAGGAAAAAGGTGATTTTTTGGCAGAAATCAACGGAGATTCAGACGTTATTAAGGAAATTGTAAAGCGACTTTGCAAAATCAATAATATTGATCCCCGGAAACCTAGATTTGAAATCATTGAGAACATTGTATTTATTAGTGTTAAGAACCACTTAAAAGATGGGGTTGATTTGGAGTGTTTCACCATACTAAACATCATTTATCAAATAATTTCACCTTTAGGAGTGAAATTCAATCAACAATTATATCTTTATCCAAATTCTAAAAGAGTAACTAGGGTAACCGTATCCTTCACAAAAAAGGATTATGATGATATAAATATAAAATTGAAAGATATGAAGGCATAGTTTTATATTGCAATCGGGTTTGATCCTGCAGCAAGGATTAGCGTGGACCAGTTAATTTAATAAGGCTCTTTTCTCAAACTATGTTGTTTTTTAAGATGAGAACGAAGTGTTTTGACTGAAAACAGCCAACATTTATGAGAAAAGAGCTT
>CALCRD010000164.1 GCA_937894355.1 uncultured Bacillus sp. | reverse complement strand
GTTCTTGAAGGCACCCATAATAAGACCTAATCCGTAACCTAGCTTCCTTTCTACCGTGTTCGTTCCTTTGCGTGCAGATAATTGTTTTACGGTTTCAGCATTTCAATGTTCACTTAATCTGATTTCGCGCTCTTTGCAATGTTTTTTCAGGTACATATCATTCTTAATCTGCAATGTTTTTTGTGATTCTCTTTAAATAACATTCCTTCTATTATAACATTTTTTGAATAAAAATGCATATTTTGGGTTTTTAGCAGCCCCCTCGGGTTCGAATTTGTAATAGGAAACATATTTAAAAACACCAGTTTGCAAAAAAATTAGGAAGCAAGCCTATTGGAACCCAGATTTATGTAGGAGTATTGAAGAGCCTTTTCAGTTTTAATTAGTTTCAGGGTGTACATGAAAACCGTATTATTTTTTCCGAGGAGATAACGTTGACTTTGAGAACTTTCATTTCTTAGATGCTCAAGTATTCTATACATACGGAGAAATTTAAGAATAGAATAGATTATGACAATAGTATTAGTATAGTTCCTCATTTTTCGAACTTGATGGCTTTCAAGAGACCCAAAAGTCTTGTGTTCATAAAAACAATTTCTATACCTAGTGTAGGGTTTTAGAAAAATATGGAAGAGCTTAGAGATTTTATTTAATCCCTCTTTTTCATAGCAACTATTGCAAAGCAAAATTATATTAAAATCGTTGAATTTTATCACAATAAGCTCAATAGAGTTTGCTGCTATCTGTTTTTTCGTATGTCTGTATCGTTAATCTATACACAAGCGGAAAAGTAATATAGTCATTTTTTACTGCTGGGAAAACATTGGTATTCAAAAGGCAAAGGTAATTGTGATCAAAGAATATACAATGGTATTTAAATTTTTACACCAAACTTTGTCTGCCCCCGTCAATAATCATAAGAAAAAGGGTTGGTATTCTAATCTTAACAAGAATAGAATAGATAGCCATTTGGAATAAATCAATAATGAATTTTGGCAAAGGAATGTCAGCATAGGTTATCATATAATATAATAATTGGAGTTGAATGAGCAGATAGGCTCTTTGCCGAAAGCATTTATAAACGGCAGTATTGCCCAGTCCCTATCTAATTAAATTAGTAAAGTAAATCAGACCGAAACGAATTTTTAAAAATGGCTTTTAATTTTGCTAAGTAGATTTGGAATAAATATTTTTTAGACAGAAAGCGAGGGGATAAGTATGCGAAGATGTGTAAGATTCATCATTATTAGTATTTGTTTGGTTATGATGGGAACGGCAATTGCCACTGCTGGATTATTGGTGAAAAGTATCCAAACCAGCCAGAGCAGCATCACACCGGGTCAAAAAGGGATCGTTGTAACTGTTTCTTTAAAGAATACTGGACCGAACTCAGTTAATGTTCAAGAATTGATTCTAACCTTTAATGGTGGCACAGGCGGTTATGAGGTAACACCTACTGTCAATAACCCTGAAATTATTGCAGCTGGGGCTCAAGAGATTTTTTATTTTACAGTAAATGCGAGTTATTCCATATCACCTGGAAGCGTAGTAATTGATTTAATTCCCACAGGTATAGATCAAGTAACAGGTGAAGTCGTAAGAAATCGAAACCCGTTAGGTTTTAACTGGAATATGGAGTTTGATGAAGATGACGATGGAGTTCCTGACGGTTGGAGTGATAATATTACTAAAGGTATGGAAGATACTGTTACAAGTGATAGTTCAACTTTTGATGGAAGCACTAAATCTCTGAAAATCAGCAATGCAAACGGGGGAAATGTCTGGGCATGGGCCCAGAATCAAAAAATAACGGTTAAGCCTGGAAGACAGTATATCGTTACATCAGATATCAAAATTCAAGATGTTGTAAGTACTAGCTATAAAGCTGCGGTAATTGTTTACTGGCATAAAACAGACGATACCTATGCTTCGCGAGCTAATGATGTTTTTTTTCAAATGAGTGGAACTTACGATTGGCATTCCGTAGAATCTCCAATGGTATTGGCCCCTGATGATGCTGTAAAGGCTACGTTATCGTGTTCACTTTGGAAAGCAAAAGGTGGAATAGCTTGGTTCGATAATGTTATCTTGTGGGAGATTATTCCTACAGAACAACCTGGTAGTTGGACAGTTTCGAAACCTGCAACATTGGAAGTTGGTACAATTATAGCAGATCGGACTACTATCATTTATGGCGAACAAGCTATTGTCAGTATGGAAGTGTTGAACATAGGTGAAGCTGTAGCTTTCATAGATGAGGCAGGTTTAACGTTCAAGGGCTATCCTGGTGGTTATTTGGTAACTCCAGAGCCGAGTAATCCAACAAGTATCGAACAGGGAAAAAGAGCGGTTTTTAACTTTAGTGTTCAGCCTGAAACATCTTCTCTCCCAGGGGGTACATATGAAATTGGTGGTTATGCAGTTGGGTATGATGCTGTTACAGGAGATATTGTAAATAGTTTATTGAAAAATGGTGGTATGGAGCACGACTCCAACAATAACGGGATACCTGATCATTGGGAAGACCAAGTGGCAGGTTTGAAGCCTGGCGATTATTTGGGTATTGACCAAACAGAGAAAACAAGTGGACAACAGAGTCTAAAACTTTATAATTCAGGTAAAGGTTCAATATCTTGCATGGCAAGCAATAACCGTATATCTGTAGAGGCAGGCTCTCGTTATATTATAACGTCTAACATAAAGACTGATTCTGTATGTGTTGGAGATGATTATACTGCATATGGGGCAACTGTAGCTGTTTATTTTTATAACGCAGCTATAGGTGGTAGCGTCGTGTTAGCTAAGGGGTTATTGGTGGTACGTATCAGTTGTTTGGTGTTAAAGGCACGACTAATTGGAAACGTTATGTTGGGGTGATAACAGTACCAGAAGGTGCTACCCATGCTCAAATAGGTGCAATGCTTTGGCATGGCAATAACAGCGTATTAGCTGGTTCTGCATGGTATGATGATCTTACTTTTACTAAAATAGCGATGACACCAGCAATTTGGTCAGTGCCTGAACCTGCTAGGTTAGTGATAAAAAAAATTGAAGTTGAGGACGATCTTTCAATAATCAGTAGAGGTCAAAAAATAGCAGTTAGTATGATAGTAGAAAATCCAGGTGATAGAACGGCAATAATTACTGAGGATACCTTAATCTTTGATGCTAAGTGGCCAGAAGAAATGGGATATCAGCTACTTAAGAATTCGGAGAATCCAATTAATGTCGGTCCTGGAGAGACAGCGATTTTAGATTATGATGTCTGGGTAACTGGTGAGGCTCACTTAGGCATAGTTCAGGTAGACGGTTACATTAAAGGAATTGACGAATTAACAAGAGCTGTGATAATCGATAATATTGTTTATAACGGGAATATGGAATTGGATCTTAATAAAAATGGTATACCAGATGGTTGGGAAAGTATCTATGTTTATCGTGGGCGTGGGGAAATTAGTTTAGACCCGGATTCCGTTGAAGGTAAATATGCGTTGAAAGTGTATACGATTTATTCCAAGATGTATCTTCAAAATTCATTTAATTTTGCTAGCTCGGTGAAGGACAAAAAGTATCGCTTCTCAGCCAAGGTAAAATATAAAGATATTTCTCAGGATAAATTTGGGGCAATTTGGCTTAGCTACACTGACCCCGCGGGGTACGTTGCACAGTTCAAGGGAACTGGTGGCTACGGAGATGTTGGCTTTCCCTTTACAGCAATTGATAATAGTATCATGATCAGGTTATTTATTGAATCAGGTGTGCGAAGTACGATTTGGTTTGATGATATAGTAATCCCTAGGGGTGCTCTCGAAATTGCTCAGTGGGAAGTAATTGAATCATCATTACATCTACAGCTTACCCATCAGTTCAAAAAAGGTTCGAATCCTCTTGTGAATAGTGGAACAACTTCTGTTACTGCTCAATATAAAGTTGAGAACATTTCTGACGATGAAATTCAGGATTTGGTATTAACTAATAAGTTTTCAGATGTGGCAAATTACAAATTATTGGAAAATGCAAGCCAGGGCAGCGTCTCTTATGATCCTATTACTAAAATTTTCACATGGGAGATAGGTGAGCTTGAAGGGCACGATTTGGCGTGGTTGAACTTTGAAATTGAAGTAACTCCTACCGAAGAACAAATTTATGATTTGGTATATATTGATGAAGGGATTGAGATTAGGGGAAATATAATTGAGGATAAACCTACCACTCCACCTATATTGAAGCCAATAGGTGCTACAGGTTTTCCGATAAATACAGAAAGTGTTTTGGGGCTCTCTAATAGGGGACGGGTTTTTCGCAATCAGATGCCATCAATAGCACTTGAAGTCTACGATTTGAGTGGAAATTTGATTCACACAATCCTTAAAACAAAGGAGATTGGGGGTCACTATTACGAACATTTATGGGATGGAAAACTAGAAGGAGGACGTTATTTGCCATCAGGTGCCTATATCTTAAATCTATCGACTAAGGATGGGTTAGTATATATTCGCGATCTAACGACTGCTCCCAGGATGTTTAATCCTGGCGAGCAGGACTTAATTATTAATTACTTTTTGGATGTCAAGAATGATAGCTTAAATTCAGATAAAGTAAGTACTACATTTTTTGTGGGCAGAGGAATGACGACTCATGTTCAGGATATGTCAGTGATAGGCAATCCTCTTGTTGCAGGCGAAAGCGAGCTAGTTGTTTCAGTGTTCTTGCCAGAGATAACCCGCATAAGTGTTAACCTTTATTCTGTTTCAGGCTATCTGGTTAGAAAATTGTGTTCACCTAGTCTGGAAAGTGGCAATTGGTCTATAGCTTGGGATGGCACTAACGATTATGACCAATTAGTTAAGGCAGGGGTTTATATTTTAAGAATTATTGTTGAAGATCCGCAAAGTGGGGAAAAATTCCTACATTCAGTCATGGTGGGTGTTAATAAGCGAAATTGAAGATCATAGGGAGGTTTTAAGATGTCAAGGTTTTGTTTAACGATAGTTGGGGTTCTTTTCTTTATTCTATTGACTCTTCCCACCGGAGCATATTTTGTCAGTGAAATTGGGATAGGAGGGGGTGCGCGACCTTTAGGTATGGGTGGTAGTTTTGTAGCTATAGCTGATGATGGTAACGCGTTGTTTTGGAATTCTGCTGGTCTTTCTGAACTAAAGATTAGTCAAGTAAATATGATGCATACTAATTTATTTAATACTAATATTGCTGTTGATATTTTTTCATATCAAACTCTAGTGGGAAATGGTCGCGGGATTGGAATGGGTTTTGAACAGGTTAATTATGGTGAATTAGGTGCTAATGCACGTACATTTACTCTTGGGTATGGTCAAAATTATAACTCTAGTTTGTTTTGGGGATTAGCAGGTAAGTATCATGAATTTTCTTCAGATAGTATCGATTGGGGCTCCACAGGTAACAGCTTAGACTTAGGCATCATTTATCAGGTTAAACCTTATTTGCGATTAGGGGTTGCAGGGAAAAACATTCTTAGTTCTTTACGCTGGAATATCAATATTATAGAAAAAATGGCTCGAACTGTTTCTATAGGTGTAGCATTAGAGAAAGAGCAGGATTATTATACATTTGAAATAGATGCCATTAAAGATCCTAGCTTGAACGATATGATAACAAAATTTAAATTTGGTTTTGAAAAAAAATTGAATGAGCTGCTTACTATGAGGGCAGGATGGACTCGTTCGAACTTAGCTGAAGATGGATTAGGAAGCTTTAGCGGAGGATTGAGTTATCATTATCAGAACTGGCAAGTGGATTATGCATATATAGTTGGGCAAGGGGAATTGCGTGGAACACATTTATTATCGGCTACACTGAAATTTGATTCTGAATATAAACAGATGCTTAGACGCACTGTAGGCGGGCATTAGTACATGAGTTTTTGGGAAAGGAGGGTTACAATGCGAAATTGTTGTCTTTTACTATTAATTTTGTTAATGGTTTTGCCGGTTTACGCTAATCCTTTTGCTACAGTTCCTGCAAATAGTTGGGTCTATGATTCTTTTTATGATTTAGCAAAATCTGGTCTTATAACTGGGGTGCCAAAAGGAAAATTTAGTGATGATGGTTACCTTACCCGTTACGAGGCAGCTTTGCTGGTTGCAAGGATATTAGGAAATATCGATAAGGTTGGAATTACTACAACATCTGCAGTGACACCTGCTAATATGTTAGAGATTGAACGATTGACTGGAGAATATAAAAAAGAATTATTATTTTTGGGTATGACGGTAGAGGATATTGAAGAACAGCTAGATCTTATAGAACAGACAATTGCGACCATGAGTGGGCGAATTCGTATTGTTAATACAGAAGATAAAGCACGAAGAGGAAGTATAATTTGGAGTGGAACATCAAGTAGCGTTTATCAAAGCAAGGAAAAACTTGATCGGACCCAAAATTCAAACTTTTATAATGTTATTACTTTGGATGGTAGAGCTCAAGTAGCTTCTAATGTAAGGATAGAGACGGGGCTATTCCTTTCAAGCTACGCTGGGGGCTATCCAAGTATAGTCAATAGTGGCACTGGTAGGGTTGAAATGGTAGCGGATCGCTATTTACAACCTAGGACGCAAAACAACTATTTCGTCACAACATTCAATATTCCTAGTTTTGGAAACCTTTCTACAAGAATTGGCTATACTGATGGTCTATATGTAAGTTCGTTTACCATCTCACAATATTTATCTCAGCCAGCGCCTTGGTATGATGTTTATCGTCAGGGTTCAAGGTACCGATATCGTAACTTATATATGGTTGATTCAACTATAAATCAAAGTAGTATTAGAACAAGCTTAAGATTTTTATGGGGTCGAATCATCAATTGGAATAGTATCTGGTTTCTCCGCTCAGAGGGCAGGCTTGGGGGCTATCCAAGATTTAATTATGCATTATCTTATTTACGCGATGTAGATGACAAAGAGGTGTATATGCGAGCCAATCCTACAGTGACGGATTTTGCTCATGATAACCATGTGCTCAGCGCCTGGGTAGGAGGCAGATTTGAAAGAAAACTTGATTATGAAACCGAATTTGCCATTAGCACCTGGGAGCGTGATTATACAGCGCCACCTGGTCCCGTGCTTGGAGTGGCAAGTGAAACTAGGTTGGAATATCAACTTGCGAATATCCCAATTATCGGGTCTATGCCACTAAAGTGCCAAATCCAATATATTCATCCTAATTTTGTATCAGTTCCCAGTAAAGTATTGGGGACTAATATTATTGGGCCTTCTAGCACTTATGCTATTTACGGACATACAGCATACTACAATATTCTTGCGCCAATAGAACAGTTTGCTAATAACCGACAAGGGTTAAGCTTGGGAACTGATTTGAATTTCTCGCGGTTAGGACCTTTATGGAGGGGATTTCGTATTAATATTCTTGGGGAGGCATTAACTGAGATAAGTCCTTCTCTTGTCTATTTTGGTGCTCCCGAGATTAAAGCAACAGAGAAACAGGATTTTAATAATTATAAACTTGAAATTGAGTATCCGATTAGCAATATTTTTGGTAAGAAATGTCCAATAAATTTAAAATATGTTTACACTGGCTACAAAGTTCAACGTGGGGGAGAGCTAGTGCCAGATCCAAATAATGAGATTCCCAGCGAGATTTTAGGTCTAGCTCGTCAAGATTTTAAGCTTAATGTGGGCATAACTCATTGGAGTCTTAATACGTCGATAGGCTCCTTGGGTCTGACATGGAATCGCTTGTTTGGGAAATATCGTACTGAAAATGCACTTTTCAATTTGCCAGAAAAGGGATATTACTTAACTGGGGAACCTTATATGCAAAGGTTAGATGACTATGATAGCAATGGCCTCTTAGTTACTTATTATTTTATTCCAGGGAGGATGTGGGTGACTATTGAAGCTGAAAAAGTGAGAGGAGAACTTTTAACTTATAACCCAGAAAACCAGGCAGTAGTCAGTCGTACACAACGAGATGAAACGAATGTCACAGTCACCTTGTCCTCTAGGTTTTGACAAGTATGTTTGTTAAATATTGAATAAGTTTAAGAGGAGGATCGCTATGAAAAGAACGATACTGTTTTTTTTGATCGTAATGATACTATCTTTTCTTCCTGTAATGTCAGAAGGATTAAATGCTTTTAGCGATGTACAGCTTGATCATTGGAGTTACCAAGCCGTACAGGAACTTTCCCAAAAAGGGCTTGCTGATCGTGATTACGTTAAGAGTGTTGTCAAAGGTGACGAGCCCATTACTCGTTATGAAATGGCAATGATTGTTGCACGTATTTTGGCAAGGATTGAAGAGAGAAACACTCAGGGGAATGGTATCGTATTAGCGGTAGCTCAGCAAGATGATATAGGCAATCTTATTGCGGAATATAAACCTGAACTTTCATCTTTGGGTATTAAAGTTGATACTCTTAGCTCTATGGCTAATCAACTTCAAGGAAACTTAAATCGAGTAGAACGGGAACTGCGAAGAATGGAGGATCAGGTTAATTTAGGTGTTAAATTTAGTGGACGGGGAAGGATTTTTCTCGGCTATACTAACCTCAATGGCCCTGGTAGCGACAAAGCAACTGATCAAATGGGTTGGGGAAGTGCTTTGAATAACGCAGGGGGAGTAGTTGTAAATAATCCATATCTCATTCCTGGCAACCTTGCTTATCGATGGGTCGATATTTTTGGTACAATTATGCCAGTACAAGAATTAGAAACAAATATTAGAATGAGGATATCATATGGATTCGGAGCTGGGACAGGACTTTTTGTTGAGCCACAAGAAATGAATTTGAAATACAAAACAGAAAAAATTAAGTTCGAAATTGGAGATTATCAGTTGAAATTGGGTGCCTTGATTAATCATCCTATGGTTATAAATGAAGAGCAGGCATCTATCTTTATGTCTGCGGCGGAAGAGAGGCTTAGAGACCTAAAGTGTTCAAATGGCGAGTGGCCCGTACGAGGGGTTAGGCTTGAGTTGCCCAATGCAGTTTTTGGTTTTGACATAAATACTACTGTTGCTCGAATTCTAGTGCAACAGCCGCTGAAAGAGTATGCTGATAATGATAATAATAGTCGAGTACTCCCTGGAGTTTATGCACGCTATCTGTATGGATTGCAATTTAATAAACTGGTAAATGGCGGGAAATTTAGCTTGAGCATGGCTGGTATTGGTGATGATCCAGGTTCATTAACAGCAAAAGATTTTGGTAGGGATATGGATGGGAACCCACTTAATCCGCCAGTTAAGAATGAAGGATCTTCTGTGGAGTTTAAGCAGAATTTTGGGGAAAATTTTGATTTATGGGGGGTATATTCAGTTGCAACATTTGATAATAATAGTTTAGTTGTAGATGAAGAATTAAATCCGCTTCTTAGAGATAAATCCGCAATATTAGGGGCTAAATGGGATATGGGTTTTATTAATTTACAGATGAATTATCAATACACTGGACCAGAATATGTTATGTATCCATCCCAATCTCATGGTGCTTTGGATTATGGTTTGCCAGTTTTGAAGAAGCAGGGAGATTACCTAGTTCATACGGGTACTAACTATTTTCAGCCATTTTACACTCCGAACGGTCTAGGGATAGATATGGGCAGAGATCCACGTTGGCAACTGCCATATGATAATTACGATATTCTTCTAAACAATAGTACACCTTATGGGGATGCAACCCCAAATAGAAATGGGTACAAAATTAAAGCTATAGTTAACTTTAACGATTTTCTAAAGCTATCCCTTAAAACAACGCAATTAAAAGAGCTAGCTAGTAGTTTTTTTGATCAACTGAAACATTTTTCTCAAAACAGCGCATCCGTTCGTCTTAAGTTCAGTGATACAGCACAAGCAATAATCGCTGTGAGTTTAGAACGTACTACGAGAGATACTGGATCGCAAGAGGGTGAGGTAAATCTAACATCTATGATAATGAACCTTGGTTACCAATTTCAACTTCAGCCGAATACAATTATTGCCCTTGGTTATCAAGACGTAAAAGGCCATGGTAATGACTTTGTACCACGATTGCCACAACCAGTTAATACAGTTTTCAATTCCCATAAAAATACTAGTGTTGCCAGCCTTCTTTATAGAATAAATAATTCAACCAATCTACGTTTTGATTATAAGAAGAGCAGTTTTTTAGACAGGCAAGTACCTCAGAATGATTACCAGGCTAGAGAGGTTACGGGGAGCTTAATCATGGATTTTTAGGTAATCCATAAGGTATTATTGTAATGTTATGAAGGATAATTAATTGATTAGGGGGAAATTTATATGATAGTTAAAAAGTCTGTGCTTATCTTAAGTGGATTATTTGTTTGCTTGGGTATAACGCAATTTTTCGGGATAGCTAGAGCAGATATTGGTAATATTGCTGACAAAAGCCTTGGTGTATCAGCTACTGCTTCAGTCGAGTTTCAGGGATATGGCCCTGAGAAAGCCATTGATGGGATCAATGACGATTATAACAATTACTGGAGCTCATTGGTTAGAGGGAAAAGCTCTCTGCCGGCTTGGCTGAAAATCGATTTGGGTGCTGTCAACGAGATTGAAAAAGTGGTGATATATTTTCACGACCAAAGATGGATTGATTTTGAATATACGATAGAAGTTTCTTTAGATGATCAGAATTGGAAAACCGTGGTTCCGAAAAAGATGAACGGTGGAATGGTGACCGAAAAATTCAAAGCTACTGAAGCGCGTTATGTTCGATTGACAGTGACTTATGAATCCAAGGATGATTCTACAGCTTATGTTATGGAAATGGAAGTATATCAACCTAAAGGTGCGACATATAACAAACCTGAATTAAATCAACAAAGACCGGTCGTTTCGGTTGATAATGAAAAAAAAACTTCAACTCAAAGTGAAATCCCTTTTATATGGGGGGGGCCAAAGTTAAACAACGTAAAGACGCTGGAAGCAATAGTTTGGCCAAATTATAAACGAGGGCAGCTTAGTTTTGTAACAGGACTTCATCAGGCAGTTTATTTTATGATGTATAATAGAGGTAGTGAGGTGGAGCGTGATATCCAACTAGTTATAGATGTGCCGCAAGGCATCGAAATTGTGGATGACCTTCCCATGGGCTCGAAAGTAAGAGCATTTAGTAAAAGTAGTTTTAAAAGAGACGGGCTACCTTACAGTAGATTTACCTTTGTCTTAGATCAGAGCGTCGAGCTTAAACAAGTCTATTCCGATTGGCCGTCGTCACATATGATGTTGTTTGTTTTTTCTCCCTTAATAGAGCCCGGAGAATATGAGCTATTTTGTTCTATTAAATCAGCAGTCAACATCGGAGAAGAGTTTTCTATTCCCATTACTATCCACCCACTGCCTTCTCTTCCACCAAGACGTGAAGAAATGACAATAGGGATTTGGATGAATGATCCGAAATTTAACCAGGTGCTTGAGGAACAAATCGTTCGAGATCTTGCAAAGTTAGGCGTGAATTATTTAATCCTTGGTGATAAACATGTTCCTAAGTTGGCTAATGTTGCTCAGGAGCAAAATGTACAAATTCTCGTTGGTAATTGGTGGCATTATGCAACAGTCCTCCCTGTAGATCCCCCTTTAGAAGCTCAGGGAGTTAAAGTAGATGGAACAAAAGTATCGAATCGATGGTCTCCTACCTATATAGCCCAGCGTGGGCCAGCATTTATGAATGAGTTGAATAAGGTAGTACAAACAATGAAGGATATTGCAGATAAATACCCAGCGGTGATTGGTTTTAAATTGGATCTTGAACCCGGAGCTGAGGCAACCCAAATCGACTATAGTGATGATTCAAGACAGGCTTTTCAGAATACATTTAGCTTAACTGATTTGCAGTGGCCAAAAGATGTTATGGAAGGGGGAAGGTACTATCTTAAATGGATTGAGTTCCGTTGTCAGCAGACTGTAGAATATACAAAGATTCTTCGTGATTCACTTAAAGCAACTATGCCTAATTTGCATTATGGTCTTTCAACTAGTGGATTTACGCCGAATCCATACGATCCCAATAAGGTTCTAGCTGCAACAGATGTAAAGATGTTAATCCCAATATTTGACTCTATGCATCCTCAGTTATATTCTTGGGCTCAGGATGAGAGCAATTTAACACGACATCAAGAGAAGATACAGATGGGTACCTATACAATTGAAGCCGCTGATGGCAAGCCTATTTATCCAACGCTAGGATCCACAGCAAGTACATATCCCTATACAGACCCAAAATTTTTGAATATCCAAGCTTTGGATCATATCGCTGAAGGTGCGAAGGGATTAGATTTTTGGCAGTTTTATTATGGCATGGATGGTGAGTATTACTTGCTGTTTGCAAAACTAGCGAACATATTTGATAAAGTTGGGGATTATATAAACTCAGGTTGCAGAAAAGATAAAACGTTAGAATTACTTTTTGATACACAGGTCGCGCTTAAAGGGTATGCATATTATAAAACAGGAGAGGAACCTTTATTAATCATTTTAAACCATGGATCAAAATCCACAAAAGTAACATATAAGTTAAACGGTTATGAAGATTATTCAGGAATTAATCTTTTAACTGGAGAAGTATTAGGGAAAACGGTTGAAGTTCCACCCTACGATGGTTTATTTATCATCTTGAATAAATAGCAGTGTGTAGAGCCTTTAGTTGAGAGGTTTATTTTCTCAGAGGGAAATGTGATAAATATGGAATACAATCAGTAGCTGCTTAAAAGTAATAGGAATGGTTTTGAAGGCAGAAAGGTCTTGATAGCAAACTTATTATTACTGCTAACAAGGCCTTGTAGCTTATTTCCCGGGAGTCTGCCAACAATAAAAATAATAAAGGAAAGGCAAGCATAATCCTAATCGGATATAATGGCTATGAACAGGGTTCGGTAGTACTTGGTAGCTGCAAGTATACTATAGAAGACGCCTCGCATCTGTATGTTTGGGGAATTTATAGAGATCGAGCTGGAAACCAATAATCATTTCAACGACGAAAAGTTGCTCAGTAAGGCTGTCTTGGCCCAAATTATTCTAGGTGATTACTATGATAAGACATTAAATGACCTTGATACAAAGCCCTAGTATACCGTCACTTCTAAAACTTTTATAACAGTTTTACATGTCGTCCTGAGCGCCAGCGAAGGATCTTGCTTATCAGGATTCTTCGCTACGCTCAGAATGACAATATTTAGATGTTACAAAGTGCTAGCTTAAGGATGTATCGAAAAGTGTTGTAAATCGTTACTTTATCCAGGCTCATCCACCGCACTTGGGCAGTTAATGAGTCGTCCCTTAATTAGGGGCAGCGGAACAATTTTAAATCAGCTTTTTCGCCTCATTTTCAAATTGGGTTTTCCAAATAAAATTCATGGAAAAGCAACTTGAAAATTTGCAAAAAAGAGAGCACACCCGGCGCTCTAGGTTTATTACCAAAAACTGCAGGGCGATAACTGTTTCACTTGTCTCCTGAAGGCATGCCATTATAAGACCCAATCCATAACGTCGCATTCCTTCTCCCAGTTTCCCTTCCACCGCGTTTCGTTCTTTCGCACCTAGGTATTCTTGTTTGCGCGTTGGGATCTTTGACTTTGGGAGGTCGTCCTAAACGGGGGCCACTTAATCTTATTCCACGTTCTTTGCAATATCGCAGGTTATCTCGGTTTTTTTGATTTTGTTCACATGCAGTCATTAGGCAAAAAACAAGAACACAAAAATGCTTAAAATTATGTAATCATAAGGGTTGTAAATTATTTTCTTTAGAAAAAGAAAATATGAGTTATATAGCTTGCCGGCCTAGTTTCTTAATACCTTTTAAGATCTTATCTTTAGGGTAGGAGATATCATACGCAAGGAATTATTTTGTATAGCTTCGCATCCAAACTTGAAACTAGTGAAAATGAAAAGGATCTACTCTACACCTTACAACAGGTTCGGATAATTTGCTGCTTAGTTTTTTTGTAAACTTGAAATAATTAAGTTTGAGAAAAACCGGGAGGGAAAAAATGAATAAGTTCAAAACAGTTTTTTTAGGGGTTATCTTCCTAATTGTTATTGTCATTGTTATTGTTGGGATTAATGTTCAAAAGCGGAGTTCAGAATCTAAAACGGGTTCTAAACAGGTAACAATTACATATTGGGATTATCCACAATGGCCTGGGCTAGATAACACTGATAGTTCTGCGCCGTTTGATGCCTATCCTAAAGCAAAGATTGCAGAGTTTGAGAAGTTGAATCCCAACATTAAAGTAAATTTTGAGCTTTTAACATGGCAGGGTGGGGGACAAAAATTAGACGTTGCAGTTGCATCGCGACAATCTCCTGATATTGTTTATTTAGCACCAGTCACTGCTTTTAAGTATGCTCGTCAAAAGGCTCTTATTCCAATCAACGACTATCTTTTTCCTGAAGAAAAAGATGACTTCTACGAGACTATCTTAGAGACAGGTCGGATGGAAAACAACTACTATCTTTGGCCATGGTTTAACGTCCCTACTGCGGTTATTGCTAATTACGATTTATTCGAAGAGCTTGGCATAACCCATCTTCTTCCCAAAGGAGATCGTTCATGGACAATGGATGACTTCGTTAAGGCTGCCAAAGCCGCTACAGTGGATCGCAATGGAGATGGGAAACCGGATGTTTATGGGTTTGTGCTAGAAGGTTCTGGAAGAACCTATTTTAATAATATGTGGGTATATGCTTTTGGTGGCAGCTTATATTCAAAAGATGACCGAGAGTTTACACTTGATGATCCTAACGGGCTGAAGGCTCTTGAATTTTTACGGGATTTAATATTTGAGCATAAGGTAGTACCAGTGGGTTCGGGAGGAATGAATAGCGCCACCGCAACAACGATGTTTATAGAAGGTAAAGTGGCTATGATGATGGATTCACCTGCATTGTTGTCGAAGATTAAAGTGGAGGCTGAAAAACCCTTTACCCCATATGTAGTACAGTTTCCATATTTACCGAGTAGGAAGCCTGTAAGTTTTCTGCAATCCGGCGGCTTTGTAGTCTTTCGATCGGATAATAAAGATCGAGAGAAAGCGGCTATGAAGTTTGTTCAGTTTTTAACCAATAAAAAGAATATTAAATCAGCACAATATCTCAATGTTTTTCCAGCACGCAGATCAGCAGGTACACTTTATAGCAATGATGAGAATATGAAGGTTTTTGGTCGGATGATTGAGTATGGTATTAAAGGCGGATTAGGCTGGACTAATCCAAACGCGGGCGAAGCTAGTTTAGTTATTGCGCCTATGTATCAAGCGGTTTTTTCTGGACAGAAAGATCCAAAAACTGCTTTGAATGAAGCAGCAAAACAAGTACGTAAGATCTTAGCCAAATAATAATAAGCGTTTTATTAGGACTGTTTGCATTCGGTCTAAGGAGGAAGATATATGCTCTTTGGCAATAATAATACAAAAAAGAATTTAACTCCATACTTATTTTTATTACCGGCACTAACAATATTTACTGTAGTTACATTGATTCCAGTTGTTCGTGGTGTCTACTTAGCGTTTATGCGCTATAGTATTTATGGATCTTCGTTTATAGGATTATGTAATTTTAAAGAAATTTTTGCTGACCCGATCTTTTGGAAATCGTTATATAATGCGGCCTGCTATACAATAGTAGTTGTTCCTGTAGGGATCATCATTGCGCTATTTATGGCATTTATGATTTTTCCACTTCCCAATAATAGTCAAAGTTTTTACAAGGCAGCTTTTTATTTGCCTGGAATAGCTTCAAGTGTCGTTTTATCATTGGTTTGGAGCTGGTTATATGAGCCCAATTTTGGCCTATTGAATTATTTATTTTCCCTAGTTGGTATTGAACCTTTGATGTGGCTAAATGATCCCAGAACTGCTTTGCCCTCTTTAATGTTAATGGCCTTATTAGGCGGGCAGGGGGGATCCATAATTCTTTATCTGGCAGCAATGGGAGGAATCCCAGAAGATATTTACGAGGCCGCACGCATTGATGGCGCGAATCGTTGGCAGCAATTCATTAAAATAACGTTTCCACTTTTGAAGCCCACAACGCTTTATTTAGCAATTATGGGAATTATTGGCGCCCTACAGGTTTTCAATGAAATTTATATGATGACATTTGGAGGGCCTAATAATTCAACAATAACGATCTCATACTATATTTATCGAAATGGGTTTGAACACTTTAATTTTGGAGTAGCATCAGCCGCAGCAGTGACACTTTTTTCTATAATAATTTCACTCTCCGTGTTGCAATTTAAATTTTTTAATAGCGATGTTCAATATTAGGAGGACTTGAAATGAATAGCAAAAGGGCACTGCGATTAGGTGAGGTTTTAAAATGTTTAGTCTATTTGCTTTTAACGATCTATGCTGTAATTTCTTTACTACCTCTTTTTTGGATGTTTACGACGGCGTTTAAAGAGGGGTCAGCAGTTATTTCAATGCCTCCGCAGTGGATACCTTATCCAACATCTTTAGAACATTTTCGTAAGTTGTTTTCTGTTTCGAGTATTTTTCGTTGGTTGTTTAATAGCGCTATAGTCGCATCTTTGGT
>CALCRD010000163.1 GCA_937894355.1 uncultured Bacillus sp. | reverse complement strand
ACCAAGGCGCTTGCGCTTTTCTAAGGAGGGTTTGGGATTGATGCAATTTACTAAAATGCACGGATTAGGGAACTCATATGTATTTTTTAATCTTTTGGAAGACCCCATGGAAAATACCGACTTTTCCGAGCTTTCGAAACAGGTTTCAAATGTAAGCTTTGGAATTGGATCTGATGGCATCATCCTAATATGCCCTTCAGACCGAGCTGATTTCCGAATGCGAATATTTAATGAAGATGGGTCGGAAGCTAAGAATTGTGGTAACGGTTTAAGATGTGTATCCAAATATCTTTATGATCACATGTACGCCACATCTAGTTCTTTTACCATCGAAACACTAGGTGGTGACGTCCGAGTAGAGGTGGAGGTTGATAAGAAGCAAGTTGTAAACAATGTGGTGGTGGACATGGGGGAGCCGAAGCTGTTAAAAATGATGATCCCAATGTTAGGTGATCCATCATCTTCCACTATTAACGAGCCAGTTACGATTGGTGATGTTGAATATCATTTGACATGCGTTTCAATGGGTAATCCTCATGCACTCATGTTTGTTGATGATGTGAACGGGATTCCCTTAGAAAAGATTGGCCCGATTATTGAACATTCAAATCTATTTCCAGAACGAGTGAATGTGGGCATTGTCAGTATAAAAAATCGTAAAGAGATTCATTACCGTGTTTGGGAAAGAGGATCAGGAATCACAATGGCTTGTGGAACTGGTGCATGTGCAGCGGTTGTCGCCTCCACTTTAAACAACTTTCTTGATAAACGCATACCCATAACGGTTCATCTTCCTGGTGGCGACTTGACTGTTAAGTGGGATGAAAACAATCACGTTTGGAAACGAGGTGAAGCAACGTATGTTTGTCATGGTGAGTTAGAGAAAATCTCAATTCCCAAATGTCAAGAAAGTTTATGAAAATAGCTATCTTGAAAATTAAATCTGCTAAATTAGCCAGTAATTGAAATAAGGGAGGAAATCATGATGGTAAAATCTTATTCAAAAGAACAAATTTTCGAAATGACTAAGGAGCAAAACGTAAAATTTATTAGGTTACAATTTACTGACTTATTTGGAACAATCAAAAATGTTGAAATTCCAGTTAGCCAACTTGCAAAAGCACTCGATAACAAAATGATGTTCGATGGCTCGTCAATTGAAGGGTTTGTCCGAATTGAAGAATCCGACATGTATTTATATCCCGATTTAGATTCATTTGTAATTTTCCCTTGGACAGCAGAAAAAGGTAAAGTAGCTCGATTCATTTGTGATATTTATCATCCAGATGGTACTCCGTTTGAAGGAGATCCTCGCAACAACCTCAAACGCGTATTACACGAAATGAAAGAGTTAGGATTCACCGATTTTAATGTAGGTCCTGAACCTGAATTTTTCTTGTTTAAGTTAAATGAGAAAGGGGATCCGACCTTAGAATTAAATGATAATGGTGGATATTTCGATCTTGCACCAACCGATTTAGGAGAAAATTGCCGCCGTGATATCGTATTGGAACTCGAAGCAATGGGTTTTGAAATTGAAGCTTCGCATCATGAAGTGGCTCCAGGGCAGCATGAAATTGATTTTAAATACCAAAATGCACTAAAAGCTTGCGATGACATTCAAACATTTAAGCTTGTTGTTAAAACCATTGCCCGCAAACATGGATTACACGCAACCTTTATGCCAAAACCATTGTTTGGTGTAAATGGTTCAGGTATGCATTGCAACTTATCATTATTTAAAAATGGTGAAAATGTTTTTTATGATAAAACGGGTACATTAGAACTTAGTAATACGGCAAGACAATTTATTGCAGGAATTTTAAAACATGTTCCACATTTTACAGCCATCACCAATCCAACGGTAAATTCTTACAAACGATTAGTTCCTGGCTATGAAGCCCCATGTTATGTTGCTTGGTCTGCTAGAAATAGAAGTCCACTCATCCGAATTCCAGCTTCAAGAGGATTAAGTACACGTGTTGAAGTCCGTAGTGTCGATCCAGCAGCCAATCCATATTTAGCCCTTGCTGTTCAACTTGCTGCAGGATTAGATGGCATTAAAAATAAATTGACTCCTCCTGAACCAGTTAACCAAAATATCTATGTGATGTCCAAAGAAGAGCGGATTGAGAATGGGATTGCTGATTTACCAGCCTCTTTAGCTCAAGCATTAGAATACATTAAGGAAGATGAAGTAATCATTAAAGCATTAGGCAAACATTTATTCGAACATTTTGTTGAAGCAAAGGAAATCGAATGGGATTTGTATCGTACTCAAGTCAGTACTTGGGAACGTGATCAATATCTTTCACAATACTAATATTTTGTCTACTGTTTGGATATTGTTTTGGAAAATCCTGAAAGAAAAGAGTGATGGATAATGTGTGGTATTACAGGTTGGGTTGATTGGCAGCAAGATTTAACCAAACAAGTATTCATCGTGAAAAAGATGGCGCAAACATTATCGAAGCGTGGTCCGGATGCCTCAAATGTCTGGACCACAAACCAGGCATCACTCGGTCATACAAGGCTCATTGTGGTTGATCCTCAAGGAGGCACCCAGCCGATGTCGAAAACAAAAAATGGGCAAACCTTTACACTTGTCTATAATGGTGAACTTTACAATACCGATGAAATTCGAACAGAACTAATGAAAAGAGGGCACTCATTTAAATCTCATTCTGATACGGAAGTACTACTATCCGCTTATATGGAGTGGGAAGAACAATGTCTGGATCATTTAAATGGTATTTTTGCATTTGCTGTTTGGGACCCACGCAAAGAAAGGTTATTTATTGGAAGAGATCGGCTTGGCGTAAAACCTTTATTTTATAAAGAATGGAATGGATCGTTATTATTTGGCTCAGAACTAAAGGCCATTTTGGTGCATCCTGATGTTAAATCAGAGGTAGATCGGCAAGGGCTTCAAGAAGTTTTTGGATTAGGGCCTTCTCGGACCCCTGGTCAGGGCGTATTTCGTGGGATACAGGAACTGCGCCCTGGTCATATGTTGATTTTTGATAAGAATGGACTTCACATTAGCCGTTACTGGAATGTAAAAAGCAAAAAGCATGATCATTCTTTAACTGAAACCGTTGATCAGGTGCAGTTTTTGGTAAAAGACGCTATTGAGCGACAATTAGTTGCCGATGTACCTGTTTGTACCTTTTTATCAGGCGGTGTAGATTCTAGCGCCATAAGTGCTTATGCAGCTAACTATTTTAGACAAGAAGGTAGAGGTTCACTTCATACGTACTCGATTGATTATGATCGAAATAGTCAATATTTCCAAGCCAGTGCTTTTCAACCTGATGAAGATGGTCCTTGGATTAGCAAAATGCAAAATCATGTAGGGGCTATCCACCACTGGTCCGTTATTGACAATGTTGAACTGGCACATCGGTTAGAAGATGCTGTGAAAACACGTGATTTGCCAGGAATGGCCGATGTTGATTCATCACTCTTGTGGTTTTGTGAACAAATAAAACAAAACTTTACCGTAGCTTTATCTGGAGAGTGTGCCGATGAGATTTTTGGTGGATATCCTTGGTTTTACAAGCAAGAATTATTGAATGATGACAGCTTTCCCTGGATGAAGTCGCAAGATGAAAGAGAACAATTACTCCGGCCACATTGGCAAAAGAAACTTGATTTAAAGGGATATGTGAAGGACCGTTATAACGAAACGCTTAAAGAAGTTCCTCAACTAGCTGGTGAAAGTCAATTAGAAGCCCGACGAAGAGAAATGTTTTACTTGAATATGGTTTGGTTTATGTCGACGTTACTGGAGCGCAAAGACCGAATGAGCATGGGAGCAAGCTTAGAGGTGCGAGTCCCTTTTGCCGATCACCGCATTGTTGAATACGCTTGGAATATTCCTTGGGATATGAAAATGCTACATGGACGTGAGAAAGGGATTCTACGTAAGGCTTTAGAAGGTGTTCTCCCTAACGATGTCCTTTATCGAAAAAAGAGTCCATATCCGAAAACTCATCATCCAGATTATATGAAACTAGTTAAGGGTATGCTTACCAACATCCTAGATAAGAAAACATCACCAATCCTCGATTTAGTCTCAAAACAAAAAGTGAAGGACATCATTGATTCGAATGGAGCGTCGTTCAAAGTGCCTTGGTTCGGTCAGTTAATGACAGGTCCACAGCTCATTGCCCATTTAACACAAATCAATATGTGGCTTGAGCATCATAACATCAATATTATTGACAACTAAAGGCACATAAATTGTATTGATTGCTATCTATATGTACCAAAGGAGGAGGAAGGTTGATGAATGAATTGTATACAGTAAATAGTGTGTGGATTATGTTAGGGGCAATTTTAGTAATTTTTATGCAAGGCGGATTTATTTTACTTGAAGCCGGTTCGACAAGAATGAAAAATGCGGGGCATATTGCCGGTAAGACTATCTTTACCTTTGGTATTGCTTCTCTTGTATTTTGGGCAGTTGGATACGGATTTATTTTTGGAGAAAATGGAAATATCTTAGTTGGTTTATCTGAATTTTTCTATTCTGGAACTGAAGTAGAAGGTTCAAGCTACTCAACTGCTGCATTCTTCGTTTTTCAACTAGCGTTTGCTGGGATTGCATTAACCATTGCTTTTGGGGGATTTGCGGAGCGGGCGAAGCTGTCAGCTTATCTAATTTTCGCCCTACTTTTCTCGATTTTAGTGTATCCGGTCATTGCTCATTGGATTTGGGGTGGTGGTTGGTTGGCTGAACACGGCAAACAAGATTTTGCGGGATCAACAGTTGTTCATTTAACTGGTGCAATGGCAGCCCTTGCCGCAACAATTTTGTTAAAACCACGTATTGGTAAATTTAATAAAGACGGTTCATCGAATAATTTATATGGACATAATCAGGTTTTTACAGCTCTTGGAGTACTAATTCTATGGGTTGGTTGGTTCGGATTTAATGCCGGTAGTACCTTAGGGGTAGAAGATGCCTTCTTTGGATTTGTCGCTTTGAATACTAACTTGGCAGCAGCAGCGGGTGCCATTAGTGCCTTGCTTGTTTCTTGGGTCATTATCGGTAAATCAGATGTTCCTACGATGCTTAATGGAGCATTAGCAGGACTCGTTGCCATTACTGCGTCTTGCGCATTTGTAGCGACATGGGCTTCAGTTGTTATCGGTTTAATTGCCGGATTATTGGTATTCTTTAGTGTTAAATTATTTGAAAAACTGAAAATTGATGATCCGATTTATGCACTATCTGTTCATGGGGCTGCAGGTGTGTGGGGAACATTATCAACAGGATTGTTTGCCACTCCAGAATTAGCAACAGTTGGAGAACCTGGACTGTTTTACGGTGGTGGATTTCACCAACTTGGAGTGCAAGCGATGGGAGTTTCTGTATCAGCGCTATATGCCTTCGTGGTGTCTTTTGCCATATTGTATGTGATGAAAAGGGTTATCAACGGATTACGTGTAACAGAAGAAGAAGAATTACTAGGCCTAGATATTAGTGAACATGGAAGCTATGGTTATCCTGAAGCATTTGTTGCCAAAGATCACGAAATAAACGCCTAAGGGATAAGGATGTGTAAACACAATGAACACAGCTTACACCCCCTATGAGTCATTAAAATTATGGCATGACAAAAATCTTGTAACTCATCAAACTAATACTGATGAGTTACATCTTTTTCATGAAAAAGTAATGCAATCTAGCTTGGAAATTACACTTGAAACCATGAGAAGCGATTATGGTTCTCCGCCTTGTGCATTTTCATGGTTTTCCATGGGTAGTTCAGGACGATGTGAACAAGCCGCTAAAAGTGACCAGGACCACGGTATTATCTTTGAAGAAACTAGTCCGACGACTCAAGTTTATTTCTTAGAACTTGGAAAAAGGTTAGGAGCAGGCTTGAATTACATCGGCTATCCCTATTGTGATGGAAGCGTAATGAGTTCGAATCCGTTATGGTGTCAATCGAAGCAGGAATGGAAAGAGCAAATAAAAAAATGGATAGAAGAGGATAGCTGGGAGTCGATCCGCTATTTACTTATATTTTTTGATGCAAGAGTTGTGGTTGGCATTCAGAAATCAATTCAAGATTTAAAAGAAATAATTTTCCAATCAATTAAGGAGCACCCATACTTGTTGGGTCGACTTATGGAAAATACCATGTATTATAAAAAATCATTAGGGATATTTAATCAGTTTTTAACTGAGTCTTATGGTCCCTATGCCGGCTGTATTAATTTAAAACATACAGCTTTTTTTCCTTATGTAAATTCGATACGGTTATTAGCTATTAAAGAAAAGCTTCCAGAAACCTCGACTTTAAAACGGATTACAGCCTTGTCTCAGAAGCCCGAGTACAATCAATTACTGACGGGATATCAAGCAAATTATATTAAGCTGTTACAGTTCCGGCTTGATAATGGTAAAAAGATGGATTATCAGGATGTTCATTATCTTGATGTAAAAAAGCTTAATCAACAAGAAAAACAAGAATTCAAAAGAATATTAGCGGATGGAAGGAAAATTCAGCTTTTTGCTGAGTCCATCGTAAAAAAGGCGGTGAAATGATGCGTTTTGAACCGTTTATCCAGTGGATGAAACAAGTTCATGGGAAAATTAGTTCTTCTGTTTATGGGTCATTGATAGGACAAACTAATTCACAACAACTGGCTTTTATCAGAAACCTAGAAAAAGAGATGGAAGATGAAAAGAGTCTGTTTACCCCATTAAACGAACTAGAAGTCGTGGTCTTTGACTTTGAAACAACTGGCTTTGCGCCAGAATCGGGTGATGAAATACTTTCAATTGGTGCGATTAAAACTAATGGATTAACTATAAGTACGAATACTAGTGATTACTTTTATTCACTTGTTCAATATGATGGACCGCTTTCACAGGAAATTAAAAACTTAACTGGGTTAAACGAGGAAGTGTTAAAGGACGCACCACCTCTTTCAGAGGTTCTGATAAAGTTTTATCAATTCGCGCAGGAAAGAACGCTCATTGCCCACCATGCTAGTCATGAGAAGAAATTTCTGCAATATGCTAACCGAAAACTTTATAAGACGACGTTTAAACATCGGGTGGTGGATACATCGTTAGTTTTTTATGTGGCAGAGCCCCAAGCAAAATTAGTTCGCCTTGAAGATTATTGTATTTACTGCGGTATAGACGTCAAGGACAGACATCATGCATTATCAGATGCTAAGATGACTGCACAGCTGTGGTGTTTATATGTAGAAAGGCTTTTGAATACAGGATGTAACACACTGAGTGAGGTTTATGAGCTTTACAGTAAACACCAATCAAGTCAATTTCCTAAATAATTATTCCTTTCCTATGGCGCTTGGTGATTTTTTTAAAAGATCTGTGCTAAAGGCCATTGTTGATATTTAACAACCTGTTGATTGGAGTGGAGGGCACGCAGTCTCCTGCGGGAGCACGAGCTGAGTGAGACTCTAGAGGAAGGAACGACCGGAGGAGGCCGTCGTGCGAGCCCGCGAACCGCTCGTGCCTGGAACGGAAATCAACAGACTAGTTTAACGGAGCCTTTAAAAAAATAGTTACATAAATAAATAAAAAACATTGACGAAGTTGTTTAACTGTTATATATTATTAATAAGAAAAGTATATTGTTATACAACAGCGGAGGTGGAGAATTTGGATATGTATCGAAATGCATACGAGAGTTATAAATCAGCTTGTGAAAATTACGGGATGGAATCATTGAATTTCAATCAGTTTGTAAGACATCTAACAATCGATCAATTAGATAAATTTAATAATAATATCAAATAATTGTTTAGGACGTGATGATTACGGATCTCGAAGCTGAAGTCAAAAAGTAACCCTGCCAGGATAGGTTGAAAACCAGGCAGGGTTTTT
>CALCRD010000162.1 GCA_937894355.1 uncultured Bacillus sp. | reverse complement strand
TCTTCCGTAAGTTCAAGCTCTCTTCCATTAAGAAAAGTTGCCGGATCCGCTTTAGTTCCTTGATATTCAAAAGGTAAGCTTGTATCAGCAAAATAGAACAAATACCAATAGACAAGTAGTCCATATACTACATATAGCAAAACGGCACCCACGCCCATTTTTCGTGCCATCCGCATTCCTCCTTTTCGTACAACCTTCTCATATTTATGTTTAGTATGAAACTGGTGAAATAGAACTAAAAAAATCTTTCAATCTGATCATGAAGGTGCGCCAAGCGCCTGGAGCAAAAATCAACAGGCCAAGTTTAATACAGTCTAAAAGAAGTAGGAGTACAGAGATAGGATTCCAATTGAACCTAATATTACAAAGATAACATTGGCCCCTAGGTAAGCAATGATAAACGCCGCAGCAGCTCCTATTAAACCATACCAAACATCCTCCTGAATCAGTAATATGCCTGGAAAAATTAGCGCACCCAAGGTCGCGTAAGGAACATTCCGTAATACCCCTTGAATGAATGGGGGCAGTTTTTTCCCTTTAAATAATACGAATGGAAGCATCCGCGGAATATAAGTGACAATTCCCATTCCAATAATCATTAGAATAACGCCATTACTCAATTCCTCTCCCCCCTTGTCTTAGTTTAAACGAATTAATAGTTTCGATAATAATGGCTGAAAGTAGTGTAGACACAACGATTGACCAACCTGTCGACAGCAACTCACCAAATGTAAAAACCGAATTGAAGCATGCTGCTAAAACAGCTAAAAAAATGGCCTTTATACTTTTTTTCAATGAAGGAACTAACAAACCGATAAACATCGCGTAAAGTGCCACTGACATACTTTCCTGAAGGGTTTTCGGCAGGTTTGCTCCTATTAGATGGCCAAATCCCGAATTAATTACCCAGCTTAAGTAGGCGATTGAAGTAAGACCGAACATAAATTGACTGCTAACAGTCTTTTCATTTGTCGCAGCAACAGAAAATGTTTCATCAGTGATCCCAAAAGAGTAAATTAACCTTTTGGCAATTTTGTCTTCCTCAGAAAACTCAATCAGCGAAGCTGACATTAGGAAGTGACGAATATTAACAATAAACGTTGTTAATATGATTTCTAAGGCACCTGTCCCAAGAGTTATTAAACTTAAAGCTATGTATTGAGCTGCACCTGCGTAGACAATCAAACTCATTAACACAGTTTCCACTAAGGTTAACCCTGTTGTTTTTGCAAGCAGACCAAATGTCAGGGCAACAGGAAAATAGCCGATTCCAATTCCAACCCCGGCTTGGACACCTCTTCTAAAATCAGTAACTTGTTTGTTGATTGCCATCTCTGCCATGAAAATCCCCCACCACTCATCAATATTTCAATATATCAAATCTCGATTATTTCCAAAATTACTATCGGATTACTACACTTATTTTGTATTATTATACTATCAACACTAATCCTATTGTAAATATTTTTGAAGCAAGCTTATTATTTCCATTTTTATACCAATAGGCATTATAATTAAAATACTAAAAAAACATTTACGAGTGGGTAGCTTATTTTCTCCCAAAAGGATAAAAATATTTTTTGAAAGAGGAAAGTTTATGAGATTAAAAGACATTGGGGCATTATTTGCTCTCGCGGCATTATGGGGAGCATCGTTTCTATTCATTAGGATTGCTTCACCAGAAATCGGTCCTTTTCTAACGATTGAAGCAAGGGTGGTTATTGCCGGTTTAGCTCTACTCCTATATATGGTCCTAACAAAACGTACTGCAAACTTTAAAAGGTGGTGGAAGCAATACCTTGTCATTGGCGCCTTAAACGCGGCGATTCCCTTTTCACTAATTGCCATTGCAGCCATCTATTTAAACGCTTCAATTTTAGCCATAGTGAATTCGATGACTCCACTATTCACCGCTTTGGCTGTCTGGATTTATCTGAAAGAAGCACTAACCTTACGAAAAGGGATTGGTGTATTAATAGGTTTAGTCGGTGTAATTATTTTAGTAGGCTGGAGTCCGATCCCCTCCACAAAAGAAGTCTACATATCGATTATTTGTAGCATTCTATCTACGATTTCCTACGCTTTCTCAGGCGTTTATGTAAAAAAAACCTTTGCCAATGTCCCGGCGATTTCGCTGGCAACGGGACAGCAAATTGGAGCAGCGATTGTTTTAATGCCTATTGCACTATTTAATTTACCTACCTCATGGGCTCCATTTTCACTAGTAGTTATTTTTTCAGTGATTGGACTGGCTTTGCTGTGCACTTCCATCGCCTATCTATTTTATTTTTCGTTAATGGAAAGTGTCGGGCCGACGAAAACGCTCAGCGTCACTTACCTAGTGCCGATATTCGGGATGATTTGGGGAATGGTTTTTTTACAAGAAAAAATTACCTCAGGGATGATCATCGGTCTACTCGTTATTTTAAGCAGCGTCCTGTTAATTTCGGATATACCATTACGCTCGAAATTAGAAACAACCAGAAAGGCGATTTAGCCTTAGAAAATATGGGACTGGTTTTTTGGAGTATTTTTTTCCTTAGCTGTGTTAAAGACCATTGTTGATATTTAACAACCTGTTGATTGGAGTGGAAGGCACGCAGACTCCTGCGGGAGTACGAGCTGAGTGAGACTCTGGAGGAAGGAACGACCGGAGGAGGCTCACGTGCGAGCCCGCGAACCGCTCGTGCCTGGAACGGAAATCAACAGCCTAGTTTAACAGGGCCTTTCCCTTAATAAGAATTTGCCATACTAGGAATAATTTAACCATCCTGCATCATAATAGGAAAAAGGATGTGATTTTTATGACAAATGAAACAGTAATAGAGGAACTGAACACATTACTTAGAGGCACATTTATGGGGATACGTTCGCTAGAACACTATATCCAAAAGGTTGACGATGATGGCTTAAAGAAAAACTTTCAAACTATGCAACAGGATATAAAGCTAAATTCGGTCATCCTTGCGGAACGTATTCAAAATCTTGGGGGAGTTCCAGCCGATGATGAAGGTGTTTCGGGATCGATTAATAGCTTTATGCACAAAATGAAACTTCCAAATGACCCACAAGAAATCATTGAGGATGCGATAGCCGGATTTGAAAAATACGGCATTCACTATTCAAAGGAAGTTATTAAAGGAGATTTAGATCCAGATAGTAAACAAATTGCCGAGGATGTTATCGATACAAACAGAAAATATGCTGAGGAACTAAAACAGTTGTTACATTAAACAAGAAAAATAATAAGAGGAGGGTGTCCCAAAAATATAACTTTTGGAGGCACCCTCTTTTTGTTTGGTACTACTAACTTGTCCGTTGATTTCCGTTCCAGGCGCTTCGCGCACCTTAGGGGCAGGCGTTGAGCCTCCTTGTCGCTTACGCTCCTGCGGAGTCTCACCTGTCCTGCTGCTCCCGCAGGAGTCTTCGCGCCTTCCACTACAATCAACTCAGTGAAAATAACAAGCAAAAACTTTGCCCCAATCAATGACCTTTGAGTCAGTCTCCTCTTAAGTATGAAAACTTATCACTAGAAACTTCAATATTTAGCAAATACAAGTCTTCTTTTTTGTTCCTATTTTTGATCTTGCGGCAATTTTATTAATGTATTCAGCTGCCAGCGGGACTTTACAAGCTGTTTGGCCAACATTTACGTGCACTTTGCCAATCAGATTTGCAACTCTCATTCCCTCTTCATGTAACGGGGCAACATAGGCTCCGACACAAATAACAAAAGTATTCATATTATAGCGGACGCGATTTTTCTCAGTATGGATTGTGGTTTCCACTCGGTCCAGTAGTGTTTTAATTTCTGATAAATCAAGCTTTTCATCTGGTGTGATTGAAAGATAATTGGCATATGTATTCCAACCGCAGCAAGCAATCATCTCGTCATCGCTGTTCATCCACTCACGTGATAATTCCAGTCCATAATCGCTTTCAGCAGCTACACCTGCAACCGTATATTCAGCCAGCAAGGACCAATTAGCTTTCTTGACCCACTGCTTAAGAATTTTTTTTGTCACAAGCTTCGGATTAATTGAAAGTCCTGCTAAATACATCGCATCAAAATTTCCACTATCATATAGAGCTAACGCTAATTCTTGATCTTTCTTCACAAATTTTACCAGCTTCTTCATATCACCAATTTTCACTCCAAATAACGGTTCCTTGGCTCCATGACGAATGAAAGTGGTTTTGGTCTGTTCCGTACCCAATTCTTCAAGCCTTGTCATGATTTCTTCGAAGGTCATCAGCTCTCACCTCTTCACATAATTAGTCTAAAAGATTGTGCTTTTGTTTTAGTGTGCTTGGAGCCAATTTTATCATTCTTTCTAGGATGAAAGATGCAATAACAATATCGTCTACGACACCAAAGAAGGCTAAAAAATCTGGGATTAAATCGAATGGAAAGAATGCATATAGGAGAATCAAACCTGTGCCTATAAGCTTGTTAGATAACTTAACTTCTTTTGAAAAAAAGAAATCTTTTAAGAAAGGAATGAATTTCCAAAACCTCAAGATAAACATCAATCTTTTAAAAAATTTGCCCATCAAATCACCTTTTCAAGTTCACTGCTAACAAGAATATGTAAACTTAGCAATAATGTTCTTTCATCATATCATGATTGTTAGTCTTTAATCATATTTCTGCCCGAACAAGCTTGGTTCTATTTCATATAATATAGGGCATGGATTAAAAGTTAAAGGTGGTATCGCTTATGGATGTTTATCTAGAATTACTGATCCTAGTCTTAGCAAGCTTTCGCCTTACTCGCCTTGTTGTATATGATACAATAACTGAATTTCTTCGTAGTCCCTTTCATCATACGATTGAAGAAGAATTACCCGATGGAAATATTGAAACCTATATCCAAATAAAGGGATCTGGCTTGCGTTATTGGATTGGAGATTTGCTGAGCTGTCATTGGTGCACAGGGATTTGGTGCTCTGCCTTTATTTATGGCTGCTATTATTTCTGGCCAGTATATTTTATGCCTTTGTTCACAATTTTAGCCATAGCAGCTTTGGCATCGATTATCCAAGTTTTTATATCAAAATAAATCACCTAAAACTAGTTTGTTTAAAACTTCGTATGTCCTAGACTCATAAACTAATATTAGTTTTTAAAAGAAAGGAGTGTTTATTATGGGGAAATCCTCGGGAAGTAATAATAAATCTAACCAATCTCAAAAAACGAAAAAAAAGAGTGGTTGCGGCTGCGGAAATAAAAAGAAATAATTATACTATGGGGCAATTAGGAACTCTTTCCATTTATATGGACAAGGGCGGAGCTACAGCAATGTTTGATATAAGAATTAGATTATAAACTAAATAATAGATTCCTCGCTACAAAGAGCATTGAGTTATTCCTACTCAATGCTCTTTTATTTCATAAATACCTAGCCAATGATAAAGCCGATTTTCCCTAACTGCTGGGCATTTTCCATCCGCTGAAATGCTGCTTCAAATTGCTCCAGTGGATATATTGTATCAATAGCAGGTCTTATTTTATTACTTTCTATGAACTGAATCATTTCGAGATATTCTTCTCCACTACCCATTGTTGAGCCTAGTAGATTAAACTGACCGTAGAAAAAGCTGCGCAGATTAATTTGAACCTCATCACCTGCCGACGCTCCAAACGTAACGATGGTTCCTCCAGGACGTAATTGTTCTAGTGACTTATTAAACGTAGCCGCTCCCACGCACTCAATGACAAGATCCATTTTTTCACCGTCAAGAGCTTCCAGCCAATCCTCATTGCTATCAATCGCTTTGTCAGCTCCAAGCTCTAAGGCTTTTTCACACTTCTCCTTTGACCTAGAGGTGACAAAAACAGTCGCTCCTGCTGCTTTAGCAAATTGCAGTAAAAGTGTAGCTACGCCACTGCCAATTCCCGGAATCAACACCTTCATACCCGATTTTATTTTACCGCGTGTAAACAATGCTCGATAAGCGGTTAGTGCGCCCAATGACAGCACACCCGCCTCTTCCCAACTTAAATATTGCGGTTTCTTAACAACGTTTTCTGCTGGAACTGTTACCTGCTCAGCAAAAGTTCCATGGAAAGGAAGTCCTAGTATCTCAAATCCCTGTGGCGGTACTTCGCTATTTTCCTTCCAGCCAAGACTTGGGTTAATGATTACTTCATCGCCTACTCGGATATTTTCTACTCCTGATCCGACAGAATCAATGATTCCTGCTCCATCTGAACCGATAATTAACGGTGGGTCTGTTGGTTGATGGCGAGTTAGCACAAATAAGTCCCGGTGATTTAAGCCTGCGGTTTTAAGTTTTACCCTTACCTCTCCAGCCTTTGGTGCGATTTCTTCTATTTCCCGATATGTAAGTCCTGCTAAACCAGTTTTATCAGCATGTACTAAAGCTTTCATCAAATCACTCCCGTTTTTTCTGCTATAGAGCTATTTTTACACAATAAGATATTTGTTTCCTTAATTACTCATTATATAATGTAAAATTACAATATTCATTTCTTCTGGTATGTTTTTTTATTGAATGTATTAATGTTCAATACTGATTTTTCGAACATAGTTGATTGGAGCGGAAGGTGCGAGACTCCTGCGGGAGGTAGCGGGACAGGTAAGACCCCACAGGCGCAAGTCGCGCCGAGGAGGCTTACCGCCC